>DUUG01000030.1 GCA_012841675.1 Clostridiales bacterium | reverse complement strand
GAAAACGGCGGGCAAGGGCGGCCGTTAAAGCGCCGGCGCCGGGTCCGATTTCCAAAACAGAAGGAAGCATAGCATCCTGGGCCGAAACGGGGGCGCAGTTTGCGGCAATTTTTCCCGGCACCCGGCCGTCAATTAGAAAATTTTGGCCCAAAGACTTGGAAAAGGAAAAACCGTGCCGTTCCAGTAAGGGGCGAAGCTCGGCCGGATTACACAAATCCATAGGTTAACTCCTTCTGCCGCGGCGGGCTTTATTGTACTAAAAAACTACTCCAGTATATATTCTACCACAAAAATACCAAAATTACCAGAATAAAAATTATGTTTACAGGGGTTGACAAATTCAGAAAAATACTGTATGATATTTAGGCGTCACTATGGAATAGGCGATGAAGCGGGAGGTTGCCGCAGGAATGCGGGTTTTTCCGTGGAGCATGTCCGGAAAGAGGACGGGCCTGCCTAGGGCAGGTGCGGGGCCTTTTTCGCAATCGGGCGGTTGGGATTTTTCTCACACTGGACGCACCTTGACGAATGCTTTCTCTTGAGTGGGTAGTGTATCGATTTTCGGTATAACCCCGCTGTGCGGAGGCTTGTCACTCGGCGTGGGCCGGGCTTGGTGTATTGTCTGCCGGTTTGCGTTTTGTTCCGGTCGAAAGGAACGGCGACAAAGCCGGCTATTATTATGGCCATTTATGAAACGCTTGGCAGGGTGTGTGGATAAGTCCCTCCGTACGCGAAGTAAAGCGGCGGCGCAAAGCGCGCCGAGCACAGTGACGACAACACCGCTTTTCACGTACGACAAGGAGGAAAAGAAAAATGGCACAAACCGAAAAAATCAGAATCAGACTGAAGGCGTATGACCACCAGCTGGTAGACCAGTCGGCGGCGAGGATTGTTGAGGCGGCCACGCGCACAGGCGCTAAGGTTTCCGGCCCCATCCCCCTTCCCACGAAGACCGAGATTATTACGATTCTCCGTTCTGTCCATATTCACAAGGATAGCCGTGAACAGTTTGAGCGCAGAACCCACAAGCGCCTGATTGACGTTCTGAAGCCCACTCAGAAGACCGTGGAAGCCATGATGTCGCTCGAGATGCCCTCCGGCGTTGAGATCGAAATCAAGCTGTAAGCTTTGTTTCCCGCCGGAAACGGCTAAAGTAGTTTGTCCGGCAGGTCAAGTTGGCGCATAAGCGTCAACCAATAACCTATAAGAAGGAAGGAAAACAGATGAAGAAAGCGATCATCGGAAGAAAGGTCGGAATGACCCAGATTTTTGACGAGAATGGCAAGGTCATTCCCGTAACGGTCATCGAGGCCGGGCCGTGTGTTGTTGTGCAGAAGAAAACGGCCGAAAAAGACGGATACTCGGCAGTGCAGCTGGGTTTTGAAGATGTGGCTGAGCGGAAGCTCAACAAGCCCGAGCTCGGACACCTGGCAAAAGCCAGCGTGGCTCCTAAGAGAATTTTGCGCGAATTCCGCCTGGAGAATTCGGACGAGCTTAACGTCGGGGATGTTTTGAAGGCCGACGTGTTTGCCGAGGGCGACAGGGTTGATGTTACAGGTACAAGCAAGGGTAAAGGTTACGCTGGCGTTGTCAAGCGCTGGGGTCAGGCCAAGCAGCGCGCCTCTCACGGCGGCGGTCCCGTTCATCGGAAGCCCGGTGCCATGGGTGCCAACTCTACGCCTTCCCGCGTTTTCCCGGGCAAGCGTTTGCCGGGCCATATGGGCGTCGAACGGGTGACGGTTGCCAACTTGGATGTCGTCAAGGTCGATGCGGAAAAGAATCTCATTGCGGTGCGCGGCGCCGTTCCCGGGCCTAAAGGCGGCGTTGTGTTCCTCAAGAACACGACCAAGGCGCTGTAAGCCGGAAGAGAGGAGGACAACACATGCTTAAATCTAAGGTTTATGATATGGCCGGCAAGGAAGTCGGCGAAATTGAACTAAACGAAGCCATTTTTGGCATCGAGCCCAACAAAGATGTTCTGCATGAAACGGTTAAAAACTATCTGGCCAACCAACGGCAGGGCACCCAGTCCACGCTGACCCGCGCGGAGGTGCGCGGCGGTGGCGCCAAGCCTTGGCGTCAAAAGGGTACGGGCCGTGCGCGGCATGGTTCCATCCGTTCTCCCCAGTGGACCCACGGCGGCATTGCTCTTGGCCCCAAGCCCAGAAGCTACCGCTACACCTTGAACAAAAAGACAAAGCGCCTCGCTCTGTACAGCGCGCTTTCCTCCAAGGTGCAGGGGAACCGACTGACCGTCATTGACAATATTGCCTTTGACGCCCCCAAAACCAAAGATTTCGTCGGCTTTTTAAATGCAGTCAAGGTAGAGGGCAAGGCTTTGGTCGTTACGGCAGGCGCCGATCGGAACACGTATCTGAGCGGCCGTAACGTCCCCGGCGTCAAGACCACCATGGCCTCGACGCTGAATGTATACGATATTTTAAAGTATGATAATTTGATCGTTGACAAGGCTTCTCTTGCGGCGATTGAGGAGGTATTTGCGTAATGAAATCAATTCATGATGTCATTATTAGGCCGATCGTGACGGAGCGCTCCATGGCCGGTGCGGCCGATCGGAAATACACCTTCGCCGTGAATAAAAAGGCCAATAAGCACGATATTGCCGCGGCGGTTGAGGCCTTGTTCGGTGTGAAGGTGGAAAAGGTCAACACAATGAATGTGCGCGGAAAGAAAAAGCGTCTTTCCTATGGTCGCCCCGAAGGCACCACTGCTGCATGGAAAAAGGCAATCGTCCAAGTGACCGAGGATTCTAAGACCATTGAATTCTTCGACAGCTTGATGTAACCGGAAGCGGTAGAGAAGGAGTGACTAAGAATGGCAATTAAAACATATAAGCCGACAACGGCATCTCGCCGCCATATGACCATGGCTACTGCTCAGCTGTCCAAAGTGAAGCCGGAAAAATCACTTCTGCAGCCGCAGAAGAAGACAGCCGGCCGCAACAACGCCGGCAGAATTACCGTCCGTCACCGTGGGGGCGGCAACAAGCAGAAGTATAGACTCATCGACTTTGCCCGTCAGCGTGTAGACGCGCCGGCCAAAGTTCTGACACTGGAATACGATCCCAACCGTTCCGCCCATATCGCACTGGTTCAGTATGAAGACGGCGAAAAGCGTTATATCATCGCGCCTCACGGTCTTTCCGTTGGCGACGAAGTGGTAAGCAGCGTCCACGCCGACATTAAGCCCGGCAACACGCTGCCCATCTCTGCGATTCCGGTCGGTACGTTTATCCACAACATCGAACTGTATCCCGGTCGCGGCGGCCAGTTGGTTCGCGCTGCCGGAACGGCCGCACAGCTCATGGCCCGCGAAGGCGACACCGCACAGATTCGTCTGCCTTCCGGCGAAGTGCGCATTGTGCGATCCAACTGCAAGGCCACCATCGGCCAGGTTAGCAACTTAGACCACGAAAACGCCCATGTGGGTAAGGCTGGCCGCAAGCGGCATATGGGCTGGCGCCCGTCTGTCCGCGGTTCTGCCATGAACCCTGTGGACCATCCCCACGGCGGTGGTGAGGGAAGAAGCCCCATCGGCCGTCCGAGCCCTGTAACTCCTTGGGGTAAGCCGACGCTTGGCTATAAGACGCGGAAGGGCAAGAACCCGACCAATAAGTTTATTGTCAAGCGGCGCAACGAGAAATAGTGCAAAGGAGGCTAAATAACCATGGGAAGAAGCGTTAAAAAAGGCCCCTTTGTGGCGCCGAAATTATTGGAACGTATTGTTAAGATGAACGAATCTGGTGAAAAGCGCGTTTTGAAGACCTGGTCCAGGGCTTCGACGATTTTCCCTGAATTTGTTGGGCATACGATTGCCGTGCATGACGGAAGGAAGCATGTGCCGGTTTATATTACTGAGGACATGGTGGGACACAAGCTGGGCGAATTTGCCCCTACGCGGGTATTCCGCGGTCACGCCGGCAGCAGAACCTCCAACACCGGCAAATAAGAAGCGGAAGGAGAAGCATAAGGAATGGAAGCAAGAGCCTATTTGAAAGACCTCCGCATGTCTCCCCGCAAGCTGAAAATCGTTTGCGATGCCCTGCGGGGCCAGGAAGTCGGCAATGCCGTCGCTATTTTGCAAAATACGCAGAAATTGGCCGCTGAACCCATGCTGAAGCTTGTGAAAAGCGTGGTAGCCAATGCGCAAAATAATAACCAGATGGACGTGGATAAGCTCTTCATTAAGGAGTGCTTTGTCACCCCCGGAAGAACACTGAAGCGTATTCGTCCCCGGGCACATGGCCGTGCATACCGGATCGATAAACGTACGTCTCATGTGACGATTGCAGTGGCGGAAAAGGAATAGCGAGGAGGCAGGCTAAAAACTATGGGACAGAAAGTGAATCCGCACGGATTACGCGTTGGCGTCATCAAAGACTGGGACTCCCGCTGGTACGCCAAAAATAACGTCTTCGGCGACCTGCTTGTCGAAGATCATAAAATCAGAACCCTGTTGAAAAACAGGCTGTATGATTCTGGTATTTCCAAAATTGAAATTGAACGCGACGCGACTCGTGTCCGCGTGTTCCTCCATTGCGCCCGGCCTGGTCAGGTCATCGGCCGCGGCGGTCAGGAGATTGAACGTATTCGCGTTATGACCGAAAATTTAATTAAAAAGCCCGTTGCGCTGAACATTGTCGAGGTTCGCTCCCCCGACACCAACGCGCAGCTTGTAGCCGAGAATATTGCTTCGCAGCTGGAAAAGAGAACTTCTTTCCGCCGCGCTATGAAGCAGGCTATGATGCGCGCCATGAAGTTTGGTGCCAAGGGCATTAAAGTCGCTTGCTCTGGCCGTCTGGGCGGTGCGGAAATCGCCCGCAGCGAGAGCTACCATGAGGGCACCATCCCCCTGCAGACCCTGCGTGCCGATATTGATTACGGCTTTGCCGAAGCAAAGACCACCTATGGTCGCATTGGTGTCAAGGTTTGGATCTACAAGGGTGAAGTTTTGAGCGGAAGCCCCAGAGATCATCGTTTGAATGAAGAAAGGCGCGCCGCCGAAGAGCGAAGCAGAAACCGCCGCGATCGCCGTGGCCGCGAAGGTGGACGCCGCCCCAGCCAGGGCGACCGTCGTCCGGCTAAGAGGGAAGGAGGCAATCGATAATGCTTCTGCCGAAAAGAGTGAAATACAGGAGAGTGCACCGGGGCCGCATGACCGGACGCGCTACGCGCGGCAACACGGTTACCTACGGAGATTTTGGCCTGATGGCTTTAGAGCCCGGCTGGATCACCAGTAACCAGATTGAAGCCGCTCGTATCGCCATGACCCGTTATATCAGGCGTGGAGGTAAGGTTTGGATTAAAATCTTCCCCGACAAGCCCGTTACGAAAAAACCTGCGGAAACCCGCATGGGTTCCGGTAAGGGATCGCCCGAGTACTGGGTGGCCGTTGTCAAGCCGGGCCGCGTTATGTTTGAAATCGGCGGCATCGACGAAGAAACAGCCCGTGAGGCTCTGCGCCTTGCCAGCCACAAGCTACCGATTAAGACCAAGTTCGTCAGGAAAAACGCAGCAGAGCAGGATGGTGAAGCGTAATGAAGGCAAAGGAATTGAAAGGAATGTCCGCCGCCGAGTTGAATGCGAAAATCGGCGAGCTGAAGAGTGAGCTTTTTAACCTTCGGTTTCAACACGCCACGAACCAGCTGGAAAACCCGATGCGAATTGTCGAAATCAAAAAAGACATTGCCCGTGCTAAAACGGTTCTTCGCGAAGTCGAACAAAAGCGTTCGTAACGGCGCGTGAAGGAGGAAAGCATTATGACTGAAAATAGAGCATTTCGTAAAACACGGGTCGGAACGGTCGTTTCCAATAAGATGGATAAAACCGTCGTGGTTGCGGTGTTGGAAACGTTTGCCCACCCGCTTTATAAAAAGACAGTGAGACGGACCCGTAAGTTTAAAGCTCATGATGAAAAAAATGAGTGTAACGTGGGCGACCGCGTAGAAATCATGGAAACCAGACCCCTCTCCAAAGATAAGAGATGGCGTGTGGTTGCCAGAATTCATAAGGCGCAATAAAGGAGGCTAAACCGTGATTCAGCAGGAAACACTGCTTAAGGTCGCCGACAATAGCGGCGCCAAAGAAATAAAGTGCATTCGCGTGCTTGGCGGCTCCGGTCGGCGCTATGCCAACATCGGCGATGTCATTGTTGCCTCGGTTCGCAAGATTAACCCCGGTGGCGGCGTGAAGAAGGGCGAAATCGTTCGCGCGGTCGTCGTTCGTACTGCCAAGGGTGTTCGCCGTGCCGATGGCACGTATATCCGTTTTGATGACAATGCGGCTGTCCTGATTAGAGAAGACAAAAACCCCCGTGGTACTCGTATTTTTGGGCCGGTCGCTCGTGAGCTTCGCGAGAAGGAATACATGAAGATCCTCTCGCTGGCCCCGGAAGTACTGTAAGGAGGTATCAGGAATGAACACATTGCATGTGAAGACCGGTGATACCGTTATCGTTCTTTCGGGAAAAGACAAGGGCAAGACGGGCAAAGTTCTGTCTGCCGACCCAAAGAAAGCAACGGTTATCGTTGAAAACGTTAATATTGTCACCAAGCACCAAAAGGCCCGCAAACAGGGCGAAGAAAGCAAAATCGTTAAAAAAGAAGGCAATATTCGCGCTTGCAAAGTAATGCGTGTTTGCCCCGAATGCAAAAAGCCCACTCGCCTGGCACATAAAATTGAAGGCGACGTGAAGGTTCGCGTTTGCAAGCATTGCCATAAGGCCATATAACAAGAGAGGGAGGCTAAAAGCACATGTCAACGCTGAAACAAAAATATGTTAACGAAGTAGCCCCTGCTCTCATGAAGAAATTCGGCTACAAGAGCCCTATGCAGATACCGAAGATCGACAAGGTCATCGTGAACGTCGGCGCTGGGGAAGCCCGTGAAAATGCGAAGGTGCTGGATGCGGTTGTTTCCGATCTGGCACAGATTACGGGTCAGAGACCTGTGATTACCAAGGCACAGAAGTCGGTTGCAAACTTTAAGTTGCGTCAGGGTATGCCCATCGGCGCCAAGGTTACTCTGCGTGCCGGGCGCATGTATGAGTTTTTGGATCGCCTGTTCAACATTGCTCTGCCCCGTGTGCGCGACTTCCGCGGCATCAACCCCGATGCATTCGACGGGCGCGGCAACTACTCCCTGGGTCTGAAGGAGCAGCTCATCTTCCCTGAAATCGATTTTGATAAGATCGACAAGATTCGGGGCATGAACGTTGTCATCTGCACCACGGCCAACACCGACGAGGAAGCGCGTGCGCTGCTGGAAATGCTGGGCGCACCCTTCACCAAGGCCTGAGGAGGAGAATTAAATGGCAAAGAAATCCATGATTTTGAAGCAGCAAAGAACGCCTAAGTTTTCGACCCGGGCTATGAACCGTTGTAAGGTTTGCGGCAGACCACGTGCCTATCTCCGCGACTTTGGCGTTTGCCGTATCTGCTTCCGCGAACTTGCTTACAAGGGTCAAATACCCGGCGTACGCAAGGCGAGCTGGTAAGCGGCGGACGAGTTAAGGAAGAAGGAGGCTGCAAAATGCATACAACTGACCCGATTGCCGATATGCTGACAAGGATTCGGAATGCGAATGCCTATCGCCACGATATGGTTGATATTCCCGCGTCGAATGCAAAAAAGGCAATTGCTGAAATCCTCCTAGCGGAGGGTTATATAAAGAACTACCAGGTGATCGATGACGGCTTGCAGGGCACGATCCGCATCACCTTGAAATACGGCCAGAACAAGGAATCGGCTATTACCGGCCTGCGCCGCGTTTCCAAACCCGGACTTCGGGTTTACGCCGGTGTGGACGATATGCCCCGCGTTCTGAAGGGCTTGGGCACTGCGCTCATTTCCACATCCAAGGGCATTATGACCGATAAGAAAGCCAGAGAGCTGCATATCGGCGGCGAAGTCCTGGCCTTTGTCTGGTAAGGGAGGATACTGCATGTCTAGAATCGGAAAAAAACCCATTACGGTTCCGGCGGGCGTGTCCGTTACCGTGGAACCGGGAAATGTGGTGGTTGTAAAAGGACAAAAGGCTACTTTGTCTTGCCCTATTAATCCTGAGATTACCGTAATCGTTGAAAATGACACCGTCGTGGTAAACCGTGCGAACGACGAACCCGAAGCCCGCTCTCTGCACGGTTTGTCCAGAACGCTGATTTCCAACATGGTCGAAGGTGTAGTCAACGGTTTTAAGAAAGAACTTGAAATTAACGGTGTTGGCTACCGTGCCGCAAAGCAGGGCAAAGAGCTTGTGCTCAACGTCGGCCATTCCCACCCGGTGAAGTTCACCGAGGGCGACGGGCTGACCATTGAAGTGCCGGCTCCCAACAAGATTGTTGTTTCGGGCCCTGATAAGCAGGCAGTTGGCCAACTGGCCGCGGAGATCCGCGGTGTTCGTCCCCCTGAGCCGTACTTGGGCAAGGGTATTAAATATGCTGATGAAGTGATTCGCCGCAAGGAAGGCAAGGCCGGCGGCAAATAAAGTGAGGTGTACAGGCAATGGTATCTAAAAAAGACAGGAACGCTCAGCGTCTGAAACGGCACCGCAGAGTGCGCGGCACCATTTCCGGCACCGCTGCCCGCCCGCGGCTT
>DUUG01000360.1 GCA_012841675.1 Clostridiales bacterium | reverse complement strand
GATATCGTATTCGTTGGCACCGTCAAATACCGGGGTTGCCACATGCCAGCCCAAAGCGGCGGCGGCATACCCAAGGTGAACCTCGAGAACCTGACCGATGTTCATTCGGCTGGGAACGCCCAAGGGGTTTAACACAATGTCCAGCGGCGTGCCGTCGGGCAGGAAGGGCATATCCTCCTGAGACAGAATCCGGGAAATAACACCCTTGTTGCCGTGACGACCGGCCATCTTGTCACCAACGGAAATCTTGCGCTTTTGTGCAATATATACGCGCACAACCGTATTCACGCCGGGCGCAAGCTCGTCGCCGTTTTCACGTGTAAATGTCTTGACATCGACAACAATTCCGCTTTCGCCATGGGGCACGCGCAGAGAGCTGTCGCGAACTTCTCTGGCCTTTTCGCCGAAAATAGCCCGCAGCAGACGTTCTTCCGCCGTAAGCTCCGTTTCGCCCTTGGGCGTGATCTTACCGACCAGAATGTCGCCGGCATGCACCTCGGCACCAATGCGGATAATGCCGTTTTCATCCAAATCTTTCAGGGCATCCTCGCCCACGTTGGGCACAGCCCTGGTAATTTCCTCGGGGCCAAGCTTGGTATCCCGGGCATCCAGCTCGTATTCCTCAATGTGGATAGAGGTAAACACATCGTCTCTAACTAAGCGTTCGCTAATTAAGATAGCATCTTCGTAGTTATAGCCTTCCCAGCTCATAAAGCCGATCAAAACATTGCGGCCCAGAGAAATTTCGCCGTTCTTGGTGGACGGTCCGTCCGCCAAACAGTCTCCTTCCTTCACTCTGTCTCCCTCGTTCACAATGGGACGCTGGTTTAGACAGGTGCCTTGGTTAGAGCGGATAAACTTAATCAGCTGATGCGTTTTAACTGTACCCGAATCGTAGTGCACCGTAATCTCGCTGGCGGTGACTTTGGTAACGGTACCGTCCCCTTCCGCCAAGACGCAAACGCCGGAATCCTTCGCCGCCTTATACTCCATACCCGTGCCAACGAAGGGCTGCTCGGGAACCAGAAGCGGAACGGCCTGACGCTGCATGTTAGAACCCATGAGGGCGCGGTTGGCGTCGTCGTTTTCCAGGAAGGGAATCATGGAGGTGGCAACAGATACCATCTCACGGGGCGAAACGTCCAATAAAGTGACCCGTTCCCGCTCAATGGAGATAATTTCCGACAGATGTCGACAGGTAACGCGCGGGTTCGCAAGTCTACCCATCTCGTCAAGAGGCTCATTTTTCTGGGCAATAATATGCCCGTCCTCTTCGTCGGCAGTCAAATAAACGACTTTATCGGTAACAACATGGGTTTCCGGGTCAACAATCTGATAAGGCGCCTCAATAAAACCAAACTCGTTAATGCGAGCATAGCTGGCCAATGACGAAATCAGGCCGATGTTGGGGCCTTCCGGCGTTTCAATGGGGCACATACGGCCATAGTGGCTGTAATGCACGTCACGAACCTCAAAGTTTGGTCTGTCACGGGACAAACCGCCCGGTCCCAAAGCAGAAAGCCTTCTCTTGTGCGTAAGCTCTGCCAGAGGGTTCGTCTGGTCCATAAACTGAGACAGCGGCGACGAACCAAAGAACTCGCGGATGGCGGCAGTCAAGGGACGAATGTTAATCAGCGACTGGGGTGTGACAATGTCAATGTCCTGAATGGTCATTCTTTCGCGGATGACGCGCTCCATCCTGGAAAATCCAATGCGGAACTGGTTTTGCAGCAACTCGCCAACACAGCGCAGGCGACGGTTGCCCAAGTGGTCAATGTCGTCTTTTGTGCCAATGCCGTAAGCTAAGTTGTTCAGATAGTTAATGGAAGCCAAAATGTCATCGGGAATAATATGCCGAGGGACAAGCTCTTCCTTGCGGCGCTGTATGGCCTTCACCAGCTCTTCGCCGGCAAGGCCCTCCTCAAGAATCTCCTTTAAAATCACAAAACGAACTTTCTCGCGAATGCCCGTCTGCGCGGCCAGTTCTTCGCCAATGAATTCGTCCAACGGAACCATGCCGTTGTCGAACACGACAACCTCCTGGCCATCTTCATCTAAAACAACGCGCGATACGCCCTTGTTGGCAATAGTCCACGCCTCTTCTCTCGTCAGAGGGCGGCCTTCCTCGGCCAGCAATTCGCCGGTCATCGGATCTGCCACAGGGTATTTCAGCACACGGCCAGTAATTCTCGGTCCCAGTTGCATTTTTACATTATATTTATACCGGCCGACACGACTCAGATCGTACCGGCGGTCAAAAAACAAGCTGTTAAGCAGCGAACGAGAGGTTTCCACTGTCGGCGGCTCCCCCGGACGCAAGCGCTTGTAAATTTCAATAAAAGCCTCATCCGCCGTCTTCGCGGGATCCTTATCGAGGGTCTCCTTAATGCGGATATCTTCTCCGAACAGTTCCAGAATTTCCTCGTTGGTTTCCACACCAACACAGCGAATCAAAGAAGTGGCCGGCATTTTCCGGTTTTTGTCAATCCGGACATACAGCATGTTATTCTGATCGGTCTCATACTCCAGCCAGGTGCCCCGGTTGGGGATAATCGTTGCGCTGTAAAGCTCGTTGTCGGCTTTATCAAGCTTTACGTCGTAATACATTCCCGGCGATCGGACAATCTGGGAAATAATAACACGCTCAGCACCGTTAATTACAAAAGTACCGGTGTCGGTCATCATGGGAAGCTCGCCCATGAACAGCTCTTGCTCTTTGATTTCCCCGGTTTCCCGGTTCAAAAGCCGCGCCTTGACCTTCATCGGAATGGCGTAGGTAGCATCCCGCTCCTTGTATTCGGCAACGCTGTACTTGGGTCGCATTTCAAGGCTGTAATCCACAAAGGACAGCTCAAGCTTACCCGAGTAATCCGTGATCGCCGCCATTTCATCAAAAACTTCCCTCAGCCCCTCTGTACAGAACCAGTTGAAGGAATCCTTCTGTATCTGGATTAGGTTGGGCGTCTCCAGAAGTTCATGGATACGGGAATAGGATTTTCGAAGGGTTTTCCCGTACCATACATCGGATACGGCGGGTTTCTTATC
>DUUG01000359.1 GCA_012841675.1 Clostridiales bacterium | reverse complement strand
CAGCGCGCTGTTTGACGTTTTTCCGCTGCCCGCCCTGCTCTGTCTGGACATAGATCCAGTCGATGTAGTGTTCGGGAATCATGGGATGTAATGAAGAGCCAACCTTGGCTTTGACGGTATTTCCATCGACGGTAACTTCGGGCAGGTGCTTTTCTCTGGACGCCTCAACGGTGTTGGCAACAAGCTCTTCCGTCTTCTCGCCACAGCAAATGATGGACACGCCGCGATCGTCAATCATTCCTACCAGATTGCCACAGTGCTTGCACATAAAAACTTCTGATTCTTCATAACAGAGTCCCCTTCCAATTTATACCATTATAGTCATTATAAACAAGTGGAGGGAAAGTGTCAAGAATGAAAATGCAAATATCTTAGCCCCAAATAGCAAGGAAGATGCCCGCAAGAAGCGCCGAGCCGATAGTGCTTGAAACGATGGGCCCCATGGCATGCATAAGCAAATGGTTGGTAGGATCCACCTCCAGCGCCACTTTTTGCGAAACACGGGCGACCATGGGCATGGCGGAAACGCCCGAGTTGCCGATTAAGGGGTTGACCTTTCCTTTTGTCACCCAACAAAGCAGCTTGGCAACCAAAACACCGCCGACGGTTCCAAAGCAAAACGCAATCAGACCGAGAGCAATAATCAGCAAGGTCTGCGGGTTCAGAATTCGCTCGGCCGTGGCCGTTGCCCCCACAGTAAGGCCAATAAGAAGGGTCAGAATGCTCAAAAGATCATTTTGAAGGGCTTGGGCGATTCGATTGGTAACGCCGCTTTCCCGAATCAAGCTTCCCAGCATTAACATAGCAATGAGTGCGCCGGCAGAGGGAACCAGCAGAAGCGAAATCAGGGTTAAAAGAATGGGAAACAGAATTTTTTGCCGCTTTGTAACCGTGTTCAGATGGGGCATAACAACCTTTCGCTCTTTCTGCGTGGTCAACATGCGCATAATCGGCGGCTGAATCAAAAGGGACAAGGGCCATATAGGAATACGCCGCAATAAGGGCAACGTCAAGCTGGTGGTTTAAAAATCCATCCACTTTGATAATATTCCCCGGAAGAATGTGGCCCTCTGTAAGGATGCGGTCTTTCAGAAGTTGCATGCTTTCCGCCCCTTTATACTAATAATCCTACAAAATAAAAGAAAGACCGCGTTTTTCGGCCTAACTTGTCATAAATCTCAGAAATATTATATCATAAAAAAATTGCATAAGTCTAGCGCAAAGTGAATAACTAAACGAAGAGAAAAAAAGTCCTTTCGGCCAACCTCGATAAGCAAATGCAAAATCTGCGTTTATTTCGTTTTTTCTAAACACTGTCAAAGACGTTGCATTTGTCACAAAACGAGCATAGCTTGCTTCCTTTACAGCCACTTAACTTGCCGGCAAAGGAGCCGGATCACAACCAATTCAAAAACGCCCCAGCCATGATTTGCCCCAAAAGAGTTAGACAATATTCTAAAATCGAGAATATCCAATTTAAAGTATTTATATGCTCTAAAAAAGATTGATTCGCCCAATTTGAGCATGCCTCTGTGTCACATGCCGTTATTGCATGTATTCTGGTCCAGAAACAGCAGTGAACTGGCTAGATACAATAAAATTACTACCTAATTTTCAACTACGAGACCTAGTGCTTTATCTATATGAATTTCATAAACTTCCTTTTTCATTCCCCAATTTTCTTAAATAGATCCGTAAAAATATTATAAACAGCCTTGGCTTCTTCACGTGATGTTGTTGGAGCCAAAAACACCCCATTATACTCTTCAGAATCACCTAGCAAGAAAAAACGCCAATATTTTGGCTTTTTCTTCTTTATAATGACATTTGCAACTAAGTTGGGACTCCTGCTATCTTCACCTGAGTAAGATGCGCAATCTACAAACCCACTATTTTTTTGCTTCAGCCTTTTAAATATGCTTTGATCTGATGAAATCGATGCTACTGGATATTCTTTGTTATTTATAAAAATGGATCCTGAAACTTCTGTCGGATAGGTTCGATAGTAATGGAAAATCAAATTATAAGAAATCTCTATCTCAGTGTCACCCTCAGTCAGACCACGTGCTACAACAGATCCCTTCGACAAATTGTGATTCGAGGGGTTTACGTTTTGGGTTGTTAACTCATTCTTGTAAAGCTGTATACGCAAATAAACCAAACAATAAAGCGACAGAAAAAAGCGAAAAAACAATATTGAAAATTCTCAGCTCTTTTCTGGTCATAGATAACTCCTAACATTATAATTATAATATTCCCATCCCCGTAGCTTTGACACCGGGGATGGGATTGATTGTGGTTAGCTTATAGGAATAGATAACGGGTTAGAATATATCTTAGGTGTATGGGTATAAGACTTGCTGAAACCGCTATACGTTACTGATCCTGCGTTATAGTTAATAGGTGCAAAATAGTTAAGGTTATGAATATAACTATTCAAATTGCCGAGGAAGGTTGGCATACTTAAGCTTCCTTTGTAATAGTTAGCCTTAGTTTTTTGGGATAGATGATCAACATGAGTACCATTGAAGTAAGCTACGACTTGTGTTTCCACACAATAAACGTAACTATAGCTACCCAATAAAATCCACTCATTCAAGGGATTATCAAATTTGGGTCTGGCATACAAATATGTCATTTCAGTGGTGCTACTAATTAAGGACAATAGATGTGCATCTTCGTTGCTAACCGGTCCGGAATTGGGATTCCCAAGCATGGGGAAGGCTGTACCACAATATAAAACGCCCCGGATACTGCATATGACCAACCGCCGGATAGACCAGCTACCGCTACGCCGGTTTCGACGACGAAAGCAATTTTCTTACGACGCTCCTAGTGTGTTTACTTTTCATGTTGATCGAGTTCCTTTTTTACAAAGAGCTACCATCGGAACCATTTCCCTTTTTGGCGAAACGGGAGAATTCGGGCATTTTGCTCATACCAAGCAAGCAGCTTGTCCGCTACAAGCTTAGCATCCATTCGCATCTTCTTCCTCTAAGGGGGCTAAGGGCGCTTTTTTAATAAGAGGCATTCGGGACGGAACTCGTTTAAAAGGGTCATAGCGGAAGCGGAAACACTTAGACGACTGCTGAACCGGGCCTTTGTGATAGCAAAGCATGTCTTCGTCGGTAATTTTATCGGCCCAAGCGCAAAGTCCGCATTGCTTTGGGTGTTTTTTATTTACCAGCATAGGCTCCTCCTTGGGATGCAAGCATTCCTTTGTATTATACACGATGGTGCTTTCTTTTTCCAGTAGAAAGCCTCAAAAGGAAACGAAACAGCGGAATTCCCATACATATTAAAAGCAACGCCGGCATCCCCGTCAATCCCCTATACAGCAAAACAGAAAGGGACGCCTGACAGAGCTTGCCAAGGGCATAGCGCTTTAGAGAAATGTTTTGCCCCGCAAAAACCCCCGCCGTTTGAAAAAACACGCAAAATCCGCCTAGCCCCAATAAAAACGCCGCTTGCAGCTCTTGCCCTGGTGCCAGGCGCAAAAGCCCGTTGGTAAGCTCTATCCCGCCCCAAAAAAGCCATTCAAACGGGCCTAGCCGTTCCGTCGGCAGAAGCGAAAGCATTCGCGTGACATAAAAGAAAAAGGCAATATACCCCGCCACACGCAGCATGGCCAGCATGGAATTCTGCATAACCTTGGAAAACGCCGGCCCAAACCCCTCTGTCGGCGCTTTCTGAAACGAGGCGTCCTCCTTATCTATTGGAAAGAAACCTGCCAGCAAAAGCCCGATTCCTACTGCCGCCAGCAAATGAGAAACCAGTAAAAACACACCCGTCTGCGCATTTTGAAAAACGCCCACCCCCGCCACGCCTAAAACAAAAGCCGGCCCTGCATTGTTGCAAAAGCCAAGGGCGGCTTCGGCCTGTTTTTTCGTAAGCTGTCCTTTATCCAAAAGCCCGGAAACCACCTGGGCTCCCAAAGGATATCCCCCAAGCATCCCTAGAATAAGCGGAAGCACTGCCGGCGCCGGCAGCCCAAACCACCGCATCACAGGGGACAAAACGCGGCAAACCCCATCAAAAAGCCCCATGGAAACGGCCAAGCCCGACAAAACCGACAAAGGAAGCAGCGCAGGCACAACCCTTTGAAACGCAACCGTAAGCCCCTTGAGAACTGCCGCAATGGCTTCCTCCGTCTGAAACAAAAACCCTGCCACAAGCGTCAAAACAGCCAAGCCGACTGTCAGTTTTTTCATCTTCCCGCCCCCTCTACCGTTTCTTATATATGCGGACAGAAGGGCAAGTTTTCCCATTTGTTTGCATATTCATAGGAAAGAGGTGATAGCATGGGCAAAAAAGGCGGTGTTTGGAAGCGGATTAAACGTGTGTTTTACCCGGTGGTGAACCCGGCGAAGCAGAAAACGGAAATTACGATTATAGAAAACAAGCAGATAACGGTCTGGTCTCATAAAGGCGTTCTTTGTGCAGAAAATGAATTGGTCAGCCTCGCCTGCGGCGACTTTATCCTTCGCATCGAAGGGGAAGGTTTACAGCTTGAGGCCGTAAGCTCCACCGGAACGCTCATCACGGGAAAGCTTCAATCCGTTTCCTTTACATAAAAACGAAAGAAGGTCAGCAGCATGAAAAAGCTTCTTTTGTGGATGTCCGGCCGGGTGACCATTGACGTAACCGGCGCGTCACCTGAGCTTTTGATCAACCGTATGCGCGAAAAAGGCATATCGGT
>DUUG01000358.1 GCA_012841675.1 Clostridiales bacterium | reverse complement strand
GTCAGAACTCTTTGACCGGATCGTCGATAAAAACCTTCTCGTGCGCCGGTTGAACATCGTCGCAAACCATGTCCTGCCCGAAGCAGATGCACCGAAGAAGAATGACGGCTTTGTGCAGCTTGATCTCTTCACAGACTATGCAGCTCTTGAGGCAAAGCAGGAACGGGAACGCGCCGAGCTTGAGCGTGAAAAGAAAATGCAGCAAGCCATGTTGACCATCAAGAAGAAGTTTGGAAAGAACGCTATCCTCAAGGGGATGAACTTGGAGGAAGGCGCGACGGCGAAGGATCGCAACGCGCAGATCGGTGGTCACAAGGCTTAGGAAAAATTTGAATTTTATGGAGGACTTCTAAGTGGAAATTATGTCTAAGATAAAAACAATTGCTGCGGAAACGGGTTTCGGGGAATCAGGCTATGTAGCAATCGAAAATTTGAAGTATTACCAAGAGATTAGAAAGATTTGTGAAGAAAATACATGCCGTAATTATGCGACTTCCTGGGCATGTCCACCAGCTGTCGGGACAATTGCTGAATGCAAAGCACGTGTGAATCAATATGATAAAATGTTGTTATTCTCTCAAGCATATAAAATGGAGGATTCTTTTGATTTTGAAGGAATGGTTGAAGGATTACATAATTTTAAGAAAATGGTTGACCGCTTTCAACAGAATTTAGGGAATGTTCTATCAGAGTATTTGCTACTCTCTAATGAAGGATGTGGACGATGTTCCAAGTGTACGTATCCGGATGCACCATGTCGATTTCCGCAGTTTCTGCATCATTCGCTGGAAGGATATGGATTTATTGTAAACGAACTTGCTAAAGAAGCAGGGATTAGATACAATAACGGTTCTAATACAGTTACATATTTTGGAGCATTATTATTTAATACAGAAAAGAACTGATAAATTTCAGTTTGAAGGAGGGATTTGAATGTACGACGATATTATCAATCTACCTCATCATGTATCTGCTACAAGACCGCAGATGTCTATGCTGGATCGTGCAGCTCAATTCTCTCCCTTCGCAGCTCTCACCGGATATGATGCAGCCATCAAAGAAACCGGGCGTCTGACGGACGAAAAGATTGAGATGGACGAAGAGGCTCTAAACATTCTAAACATGAAGTTTCAGATCCTCGTAGATAGTCTGGATGATGAGCCGGAAGTCACCTTTACCTACTTCAAACCTGACGAGCGTAAAGCTGGTGGAGCGTATGTTGAAGTGACTGGAACGGTGAAAAAGGTGGATGACCTTGAGAGACTGATCGTGTTGCAGAACGGAACAAAAATCCCGATGGATGACATCCTAAACATCGAAGGGCACATATTTGCTTCACTGCAATAAGGGAGAAAACTATGGCAAATACAGTGACAATTAACAGCGCAGACGAACTTAGAACATACAAGGCAACTATACTTTCAAATCTCGCAAAGAGCGTGTGGGATATTAGTGCAATTATCGAAAGTGAGAATGCTCAAGAGGTTTTCAGACAATTCAAGTTTGAAAAGATTGCCACCGAGCCTTTATCTGGAAAGCCGGAAAACTTAGTCGAGGTCATCAATCAAAGTCAGACTTATCTTGTGACGCTTGCCGCCACAGAGTATCTGCTGTGCCTCTATCCAGAAAAAGCATTTATTCTAAATTGGGGCAATGTAAGCGGCTATGATATTGAGTCCACTGACGGAACAATAGTTGCTGAATGCTTTGCTGCAACCAGCTACCGTAGCAATGGGAAATTAACAGCAGACATGAAAAGACTGTGCGCCAATCAAACGGCATTGCAAAAATATGAGTTTTTCTACGCCAACGATTTTTCGGATGTAAGCAAGGAATACTACGAAAACAAATATGCCGGTGTTTGCATTGTAAAACTTGAATCCATTTGAATTGTCGCTTGCCATGCGACCAAACCAACCGAGTAAATCCGTATAATATGACTGTAAGGTGAACAACCGAGCAGTCATATTTCTTTTATATACGGAGGTACTGAACATGAGAAAGAACTTGACGGAGATCGTATTTATTCTTGACCGCAGCGGCTCTATGAGTGGGCTTGAGGCTGACACCATCGGAGGCTTCAACTCCATGATCGAGAAACAGAAAAAGGCTGAGGGCGAAGCTCTGATTTCCACTGTACTATTTGACAACACCAGCGAGGTTATTCATGATCGCGTGAGTGTCCAGAACATCAAACCTATGACCGACGATGACTACACAGTACGAGGCTGCACCGCCCTTTTGGATGCAATCGGTGGCGCAATTCACCACATCGGGAATGTCCATAAGTACGCACGAGCCGAGGATGTGCCGGAGCATACGATGTTCGTCATCACGACTGACGGCATGGAGAATGCAAGCCGCCGGTATGACAGCGAGAAGGTCAAGAAAATGATCGAGCGTCAAAAGGAAAAGTACGGCTGGGAGTTTCTGTTCCTCGGCGCCAACATTGACGCTGTTGAGACGGCAAGACACTTCGGAATTAGTGAGGATCGTGCCGTAAACTATCACTCCGACAGCGAAGGGACGCAGCTCAACTACGAGGTAGTCAGCGAAGCAATCTGCGCTGTTCGTTGCAGCACACCTCTCGGTGCCGATTGGAAGAAGCGCATTGACGAGGACTACAATGCAAGAAAGGATGAGCGAAGAAAATGATGAGGACAATTACGGTAAAAGGCGTTGGCAATGTATCAGCAAAGCCGGATTATATCTCGATTTCTATGACCGTTGAGTCCGCGGAAAATGACTATGACAAAGCAATGGACGGCGCAGCCCGCCGCATCGAGAATCTGAAAGCTGCAGCAGTAAGTGTCGGATATGAAAAAGAGGCATTGAAAACAATCAGCTTCAATGTGGAGACGCGATATGAGAACGTCAAGGATTGCCAGGGCAACTATAAGCGGGAGTTTGCCGGATATGCCTGTGTTTACCGCCTCAAACACGCTTTCAATTTCGACAGCAAACAGCTTGCGAAGGTCATCTCTGCTATTGCCAGCAGCGAAGCAAATCCCGAACTAAGCATTGCGTTTACAGTAAAAAATCCGGCTAAAGTCAGCGAAGAACTGCTGACAAGTGCTGCTCAGAATGCACGAGCAAAGGCAGAGATTCTGTGTAAGGCAACAGGCGCAGAACTAGGACAGCTCATCTCTATCGACTACAACTGGGGCGAACTGAACATCATTTCCCGAACGAATTATGAGATGGAAGACTGCCTCATGCCTCTCTCTGCAATGAATAAATGCTGCGCACCGGAGATTGAGCCGGATGACATAGATGTCTCCGATTCTGTCGATTTTGTATGGGAAATAAAGTAACTGCAATGTAGACGGAGAAAGACGCTTTCGAGCGTCTTTTTTCATGCCCAACCCCCAAAATCCGTTGCCTTTTGTCCGTTGTATTGTGAAGGGGTATTTTACGGGGAGTCCCTACGGGGGAGTACGATTTTAGAGAATAGCAAGCACAGCCGGTGTCCGTACACACGGCAATTTTCGATTAAGGAAACCCTCCCCTTAATCTCTAAAATGCTTGTTGGAAT
>DUUG01000357.1 GCA_012841675.1 Clostridiales bacterium | reverse complement strand
AAGGACATAGATTACGGCGTTGTTGCCCGCTCAAACATTGTTTTTGTGGCCGGCACCATGCTGATGCCTTCGTTTGACGGGGCGGATTGCGCAAAATTTTTGCAAAAATGTAAGGAAATGGGCAAAATTACAGCTTTGGATACGGCATGGGATGCCCAAGGGCGCTGGATGAGCGTACTTGCGCCGTCTATGCCCTATTTGGACTACTTTCTGCCCAGCTTAGAAGAGGCGAGAGAGCTTTCCGGCGAAAACGACCCCGACCATATGGCCAATGTGTTTCTCTCCATGGGACCGCACACAGTAGTCATTAAGCTCGGAAAAGATGGCTGTCTTATTCGGACTAAGAAAGGCGAGCGCTATCATATCCCCACCTTTGACCGCATACAAGCCGTTGACACCACCGGTGCCGGCGACAGCTTTTGTGCCGGGTTTTTAACGGGGTTGACCCACGGCTGGGACTTGCCCACCTGCGGCCGCTTTGCCAATGCCGTGGGAACCCACTGCGTCATGGCCATCGGCGCCTCCACCGGCATTCGATCGGAAACAGAAATTCTGCAATTTATCAAGGACTACGATCAGCAACCGCCCACTTTCGCCTTATAAATACATAAAAAACACGGCCATAGTGCTTTGCACTGTGACCGTGTTTTTTAAATCTGCAATATATAAGCGAAAAAAATACACTACCATTTTTTTATTAAACGTGTAAACTTAACAACAGGGCTTTATCAACCGCTACCGCTATGGGTTTGTCTTTTTTCTGCATTCGGTGCACATTCCGAAAAAAACAAGGGAATATGTATTCACATAAAATTCTATTTGTTCCGTCAGTCGTTGCGAAATCGCCCTAAGGGTTTCATCGGGCAGGGGTTCGAAATCACGAAGCCTGTCGCAGCCGGAACATAGAATATGGGCATGCGGCTGATTATGGGATTCAAACCGATCTGGCTCGCCGGGCAAAACAAGCCGGCCCGCCGTTCCCGCCTCCAGCATATGATTGATGTTCCTATACACCGTGCCCAGACTGATGCCGGCGTAGGTTTTTGCCACCTCTTGGTGGATCTCTGCCGCTGTCGGATGGTCTAAACGCTGCAAAGCTTCTGCTATTAATTTTTTCTGTATGCTAAAGTTGTTTCCCATGCGTTTCCTCGCTCCCGGATACATCGCTATTTTTTCTTTCTGTTGGCAAATCCTCAAACCCAAGCAGTCGAACAATAGACGGTTCAGCCCCGATTTCCGCCAGTAAGAGCCTTATTTTCTCCGCCACCTTTTCCTTTTGCGCCGGCGACAGAGGAGATTTGCGCCGACTGGCTCTTAAAAGCAAATTCTTTGGCGAATGTACAAAATCGACAAACTCAAGCACCTGTGTCTTATACCCTGCATATTCTAGCATACCTGCCCGCAAGGCGTCTGTTGCCAATGCAGCAAACCGTTCCTTAATAATACCATAATCGGCCAGCAACGACAAATTGGCAGGTTTCAGCATGGCGTTCAGCTCATGCTGGCAACAGGGCACGGAATAGATGTAATCCGCCTGCACGGACACCCCGTGATACAGCGCCAAATCCGTGGCCGTATCACAGGCATGGAGGGAAAGAATCATGTCCGGCTTTGTTTCCGGGCGATAGTTTGCAATATCTCCATAGCGGAAGGACAGCCCCTCATATCCATATTCCAAAGCCAGCCGGTTGCACTTTTCGATGACATCCTTTTTTAAATCAAATCCGATGATTTTCGCTTCTTTTTTGAGTATTTTCGTAAAATAATAATACACAACAAAGGTTAAATACGATTTTCCGCAGCCGAAATCCACCACATGCCAGCTCTGCCGGGGATCTTTGGCAGCCACATCGTCAATCAGCTCGATAAACCGGTTGATTTGCCGATATTTGTCGAACATGGACGCGGCGACCTTCCCTTCGGCCGTAAAAATCCCTAAATCCTTTAAAGGGCGAATATCTTCTCCCTCTTTGAGAATATAATTTTTCTGGCGGTTATGAGGCTCCTGTTGGACAGAAACTGCCGGCTTCTGTTTTTTCTGGTAGAGAAGCTTGCCCTTTTTGGTCTTGCGCAGGGCATGCTCTGCCTCTGCCGTCGTAGCATTTAGACGGCGGAAGGATTCAAAAAGCAAAAGCGCCCGGGACAACGCCTCGTTTTCCGGCCAGTTTTCATGAAACACTTGGGTTCCAATCTGTTTTTCCAGTTGGAATTTCCCCTTTGAGGTGGATACAGGCCGAAGAACCGCCCTTATTGCCCCCTCGTCTGCCGATTTCGGCTCGGAAAAGGTCAGCCGAAGGGGACCTTCCTGAAATATAAGGGAAATAATCCGAGAGGTTTCCAAAAAATCCCATCCTCCTAAACGTAAAATAAAATACCCCGGAAAACCCGGGGTATGATTTGCTTCGTCTGCATCGTAAGGTTCTTTT
>DUUG01000356.1 GCA_012841675.1 Clostridiales bacterium | reverse complement strand
GCCCTGGTCTAATGCGGGAGGTGGTTACCGGCTCTATGATTGTGGCGGTAAAGGCCTGCACCTTATCGTTTTCCAGCGCCGATATGGGGAGAATTTTCGTTCGATCCTCGTATTCTCTGGGATAGAAGGAAAGCAGCTGCCGTCTGGTCAAAATACCCAGACGGGCAAAGGCCTCGCTTCGGGCGGGGCCGACGCCTTTCAGCATGCGCAGCTCGCGGCCTGCCATGGTTGCCACCTCCTATATGCGCCCAACCGCAGTCTTTCTCAATAGGCATGCCAACCTCCGTAAACGAAGGCGCAAGCAAAACAACATCATATTTGGTCAAAACAGGATAGCCCACAAGGGCTTATATGGAAAAATCCGCCAAATTTTGATAGGGTCCAGTTGGTCCTGTGAAACAGGGCAAAAATCCAGCGGAGAACACATGGAAATATTTTCCCTAAATCGGAAAACAAAACCGCCCTGCGCCCCGAAAGGAGGCAGGGCGGTGAAAAAGCTTTATTCGACCCCGATCATGTAGTAGTATACGGGTTGACCGCCGTCAATAAGTGTGATTTCCGCATGGGGGCCGGCAACGCGCTGCAATGTTTCCATTAAAAGGTCGTTAATTTCGGAAGTAGAGCCTTCGCCGGCAAACACCGTAATAAACGAGGCCTCGGAAACACCAAGCGTTTTGGCCAAATCTTCAAACAAAGCAGGTAGGTCTTTCCCTGTGCCGGCCAGCTTGCCGCCGACCAGCGCCAAATAGTCACCTTCCTGAATGGAAACCTCGTCAAAGAACGAGTCCCGCGCGGCATAGGTCACAAGCCCGGCTCTCACGTTGGAGGCGGCCTGCGTCATGTTTTCCTGGTTTTCCTCCACGGAAGCGTCGGGATCAAAGGCAAGCATGGCAGCTACACCCTCGGGAATCGACTTGGTGGGAAGCACAATAAGCTTCTTTTCCGTCAAGTCGGCGGCCTGTTCGGCGGAAAGAATGATATTTTTATTATTCGGCAGAACAAAAACAACCTCAGAAGGCGTTTTGTTGACCGACCGGAGAATATCCTCGGTGGAGGGGTTCATGGTCTGCCCGCCCTCGACGGTGAAATCCACGCCCAGATCGTTAAACACGCCCAGTACACCCGGACCGGCGGCCACGGCCACAAAGCCATATTGCCGCTCTGCCGGGGCAACAAAAGAGGGATCCGCATCCGGCGCGGGAACGTCTGTATCTTCATCGATATGCAGCTTGGAATGGTGCTGCTCTCGCATGTTTTCAATTTTAATGCTAGTCAGTGCGCCGTAAGTAAGCCCTTCCTGCAATGCCAGCCCGGGGTTGTTTGTGTGTACGTGGATCTTGATGACTTCGCCGTCGTCCACTACTACCACAGAGTCGCCCTGGGATTCCAAATAGGCGCGAAGCTTGGCCGGACTCTTGTTGGGGGCATCTTCGTCCACCATAATGATAAACTCCGTGCAGTAGCCGAACTCGATGCTCTCCGACGCATACTCGGCAAACAGATTGCGGTCTGCCGTTGGATCTTCGGCAACGGCTTCGAGTTTGAGTTCGTTGCCTCGGACGGCTTCCAAAAAGCCCTCCAGAATGCGGCAATAGCCCATGCCGCCGGCATCGACAACGCCGGCCTTGGCCAAAACGGGGTTCTGCTCCGGTGTTTTTGCCAAAGCGATTCTTGCCGCCTCTAGGGCATGTTGCAACATAATTTCAATGTCGTCTGTTTCCAAAGCCGTTTTTCGGGCGGCATCAGCGGCCTTGCGGGCAACGGTAAGGATGGTGCCCTCGGCAGGCTTGTTGACCGCGCTGTACGCCCGGTCTACGCCGGCTTTCATAGCGGCGGCAAAGGTGACGGCATTGGCGCTTTCCACATCCTTCAGGTGCTTTGCCATGCCGCTGAACAAGAGGCAAGTGATCACGCCTGAGTTACCGTGGGCCCCCCGCAGAAGCAGCGAGGCGGCTTTCTCAGCCACGCGGTTTAGGTGCTTGCTTTCCATGGCGGAAACCTCGGGCACGGCAAAATTCAAGGTCAAGTACATATTCGTACCCGTGTCGCCGTCGGGCACGGGAAACACGTTTAATTCGTTGAGAGACTGCTTGTAGCGGGCAATCAGGACGGTGGCGTTGAGCAACATGGTTTTATATTCAACGCCGGTGATTATCTTTTTCAATGCACTCCAACTCCCCGACTTGCTGTTAGTTAACGTGGCTGACCGTAACGGCGTCGATATACACATCGACACGGTTCACCTTGACACCCGTCACGCTTTCCACAGTATATCGAACCTCGCTCATAATCGACTGACCCACAGTACGCATATTGACGCCGTGTTCGATTACTACATGCAGTTCTATATCAATCCGGTTGTTTTCCACTCGGATTTTTACGCCCTTGGGGAAATGACCCTTGGGAAGGCAGATAATCCCGTCTTTTAAGCTTTTTCGTGCCATGCCCTTGACGCCGAAGCAGCTCAAAGCGGCATAACCGCAAATGGAAGCAATCACTTCATCGGTAATATAAATGGCACCGCGCTTTGTTATCAGCTTCATTCCTTTTTCGCCTCCTGTCCATTTCAAAGGAAAATCATGGTTCCGGACAAACAATATAATACTTTGTCTTATTATTGTACTATAAATAAGAAAAAAGCACAAGGGAAAAATTGGGGAGTTCCTATCATTTTGTATAAAGGCGAAAGCCCGGCTGCAAACTGAATGTATGTTCTTGCCCCCGGGTTATTTCTTATGAAGCAAAAATGGCCGGTTTCAGCTTATTTTGTGTGCAAAGCTCTAAAAACTTTGCTTTTGCAAGGCAAGGGTTGGAAAAAACTGGCGTACTTCCTTGCGTCTTTTTGTCCGAAGCTTTCTAGCGTGGTTAGCTTGCCTACTCTTGAAACAAACCGCCGGCCAAAAGGGATAGATACGGCTCAAAGCAGACTCCGCGGCGGGGTGTGTCCTCATAGGAAATACTCTGCTCCATGGCATAATAGACAAATCGGGCGGCGGAAGACACACTTTCGGCAAAACTGTGATTTGTTAAAATGCCCCCGACCAAAACACTGGCAAAAAGGTCGCCCGTGCCGTTCATGTGGAACGGATGGCGGGGGCTTTCAATCTCATAATAATTGCCGTTTTCGTATAGGCAGTTATACAGGCGCCTGTCCCGGAAAATGCCGGTGATAACCACTTTTTGACAGCCAAGGGAGGCAATTTTTTCGGCTAAGGTGTGCGTAAACTGGGCGGAAGCCTCCACGCCGGGGTAGGCCATGCCGGTTAAAACGCAGGCTTCGGTCAAGTTGGGTGTAACGATGTCTGCTTCGGCGCAGAGTGCGCCCATTTTTTCGCACATTTCCTTTGTGTAGGTTTTGTATACGCGGCCATGGTCGCCCATGACCGGGTCCACTACCGTTAGCCCGGCGCCAAACCGCCGGGGCAGGGAGGCAATGCTTTCCATTTGCAAAGCAGAGCCTAGAAATCCGGAATACACGGCGTCTGCTTTCAGACCAAGCTTTTCCCAGCTTTGCAAATAAGATTCGGTCTGGGGAGATAAATCCTGCATAAAAAAATGGGGCAAAGAAGTGTCGGAAGAAAGAAACGCCGTGGGCAAGGGGCAAACCTCCACTCCACAGGCGGAAAGAACCGGAATGACAACGCTAAGCGCACATTTGCCGTAGCCGGCGATATCGTGGGCGGCGATCACCCGGGGTAGCTTTTTGGGCATGGTAAAGGCTCCTTTAACTATGTAACGCCCGGAAAAACCGGGCAGATACTATTCAATTGGCGGGGAATTACCGCTTCTTTTCCGTCGGCTCAGAAATTTCGGCCAAGGCCAAAGCGGCTTCCATATCACAACTCCGAGCGCGGGCAATATCACCAATGGACAAAATGCCGACCAAACCGCCGTTTTTCGTAACAGGTAGCCGCCGAACTTGATTGGATGACATTAACGAGGCAGCTTCTCTTACATCGGCATCGGCCGGAACGGTGACAACGCTTCGAGTCATTAAATTGGCAACGGGTGTTTCCGCGGGGTTCTTGTCAGTAGCGACGCACCGAATCAAGATATCCCGGTCTGTTATAATGCCGCGGAGGCGGCCATCCTCTCCGGTGACAGGCAAAGCGCCGATGTCATAATGGCGCAACAGACGGGCCGCCTCTGCGGCCGTCCCGTCGCCGGAAATGGAAATTACGTTTGTATTCATTAGCTGATAAACCTGCATAGCTCCTCCTTCGGGGACGAAATGGTTCTTTTCTAGTATATCCCCAGGCAGAAGGGCTTATGCGGCTGCTACTTTATGGGATGACGGGCGCGTCAATGGGAAGAATAGGGAAATATTCAGACGCTTCGGAACGAAGCAGATCAAAAACAGAATTTAAAAGCGTACGGATATTGTCCCCCGGGCGGATGCGTATTAAGGCGCCGGACATGCGGCGGTTTAGAAAACTTTGCAAAACCGAGAGATCCTGATTATAGGTGCTGCCGTCCAGCACAAGGGTGGTTTCCCAGATAGAAAAACCCGCCGCCTCCATCTCTGTCCGATCCTCTGCAAGAAGCTCATGGGAAGGGATTACAACAGCCACGTGATTTTTGCAGATGTCGAAAAGCGCATCTGACGCTTCCGTTGCTTCTTTAACGTTAGATGCCGACAAGGCAAAGGAATGGCCGGCGTGGGCGATTTGCCGGATCAGGCCGGGGTTTTCCTGAATTTCTTCTAAATTAAAAACAAACGTGGCGAGCGCGTTCTCTCTTTGCAGGCGGGACAGGATAGTTTCCGCGTTTTCAAGCCCTTCAAACAGCAAGAAAACACGGTACTTTTTAGGAGCGGGGGTTGAAACGGGGGGCGTTGTGGCAGGAGTACCGGAAGAAGGCGTGGAAACGGTAGATCCGGGCTGGGACGAGGAGTCCAACGGTTTGGAGGTAGCAAAAGTGCTGTTATATTCCTCCCAAATCCGTTGGGCACGGGCCGCATAGGTGCGAAGGAGAACTTCATCGGAAAGCAAAAACTCTTTTTTGGAAACGCGCACAAAGCCTACCGGCTCCACACCGTATCGACTGTAATACAGGTTTAGCCGCTCGGCCGTAAACTGAGCGGGCACAAACCAATAGCCGTTTCTGTAAAGCGCCTTGGCCATGTAGTAATTGCCGTTTTCGTCAAAGGCAAGATTCTGCTTTAAATCGAAAAAAACCATGCGCGTCAGACTGGCAAGGGTTACGCCGGAGTTGGTAATGGTGACGGATACGTCCTGCCTAGTGAACAAAACCACCGGCACATATAATATGCCGCCTGTTTCAAAGGGCATCTGCGCCTTTACAGGAGTAAGTATATCATATCCGGCAATCATTAGCATATCCTCATCGGCAGCTTTTGAGATCAAGAGTCCCATGGGCATCATGGACAGGACGAGAAAAATGGCGAATAGAACAGCCATGGTACGTCGCATAGTGCGGTTCTTCATGAGCCTGGCCCCCTTGTATCAAAATTGCATTCAATTGGAATTTCCAATAATTGAAAAAAATTTCCTGCAGTTATTTTATACCTTGAGGCGTCGTATGTCAAACAAAAAACAGAACGGAAATATGTCTTTCGGCAAGCATAGAAGTATGATATAATAGACGAGATCTTCTGGTGTAGAGTTCCGAAAACGCAAAACGGGGCTTAAAACAGAGGTTTGATCGCCTTTACAAAATGAAACGATATAGACCGGAGTATGCGATGAATCACATTTATCTTGACAATGCCGCGACCACGGCTGTCTGCCCGGAAGCCGTCGCCGCTGCCATAGATGCCATGACCCAAAACTTTGGCAACCCGTCTTCTCTTCACAAGCTGGGCTTTTCGGCAGAGCGGCTTTTAGAAAAGGCCCGGGCAACGGTGGCGCAGGCTCTGTCCGCACGTGCGGACGAAGTGTATTTTACGCCGGGCGGGACGTATTCCATGAATATGGCCCTGCTTGGCGCCGCCAGAGCGCGGAAAAGCCGGGGAAAACACATTATCTCTACGGAGATTGAACATGACGCGGCCCAAAACGCCCTAAACCAGCTGGAGGACGAGGGTTTTACCGTCACACGGCTGGTGCCGGATGCGACGGGGCGCATTTCCGCCTCCGCTGTTGCAGAGGCTTTAACAGACGAAACGGTGCTTGTTTCGGTGATGCTGGCCAACAACGTCACCGGACGGCTTCAGCCCGTATCTGAAATGGCGGCGGCAATAAAGCGCGCCGGCTCCAAGGCATTGCTGCATACGGACGCGGCCCAGGCGTTTTTGAAAGTGCCTATTTCCGTCGCGGCGCTGGGTGTAGACCTTTTGTCCGTCAGCAGTCATAAAATCCATGGGCCCAAAGGGGCGGGGGCACTTTATGTCCGCAAAGGCGTTTGCCTTTCGCCGATTCTGTTTGGAGGCGGGCAGGAAAAAGGGCTTGCCCCCGGCACGGAAGGCATGCCTGCCATTGCGGGCTTTGCCGCGGCGGTAGCGGCTATGGGGCCATTGTATCGACAAAAGGCACGAGAGATAGAGGAAGTCAAACGGTATGGAATAGCCGTTTTGCAGGAAAAATGTCCCAAGCTCCGTGTTTTGTCCGACGGGGATGTGCCGGGCGTGTTTGCCGTTTCCCTGCCGGGATATCAGAGCGAAACGCTGGTGCATTTTCTGGCTGAGGAGGGAATCTATGTTTCCGGCGGGGCGGCCTGCGGCAAAGGAAAGCCAAGCCGGGCCCTTCTTGCCATGGGGCTTCCCCGGGATACGGTGATTTCCGCTTTGAGAATCAGCCTTTCGGCGGAAACAACCAAAGAGCATATGCAAATTCTGGCCGAAGCCCTTGCCAAAGCGCAGCGGCTTTTGGCCCACCGATAACAAGGAGTGACGCAAATGACATATACAGAAGTAATCCTGTTAAAATGCGGCGAAATCGTTCTCAAAGGACTGAACCGCCGCCGATTTGAACAGAAATTAATAGAAAATATCCGCCACCAGCTTTCCCCCATCGGGAATTTTGCTATCACATCCCGGCAATCGACGATTTACGTCCGCCCGAAGGACGAGCCATCGTCCGGCGCCATAGATGCGGCTTTTGAGGCCGTGCAAAACGTGTACGGAATCGCGGCTCTTTGCAAAGCGGCGGAATGCCCCAAACATACGGAGGATATTTTTAAGCTTCTTCCCGACTACTGCAAGAATGCGCTGGAAAGGGCGAAAACCTTCCGGGTCAACGCCAAGCGCTCGGACAAGAATTTTCCGCTTACCTCGCCGGAATTGTCCGCTATGGCCGGCGGCGTGGTTTTAAAGCATTTCCCGCACCTTTCCGTGGATCTCCACAACCCGGATGTAACCGTTACCATCGAAATTCGGGAAGCCGGTGCCTACTTGTACGCCGATCGGCTGCCCGGTGCGGGCGGTATGCCCGTTGGCAGCGGTGGCCATGCCATGCTGTTGCTTTCGGGCGGGATTGACAGCCCCGTAGCAGGCCACATGATGGCCAAGCGCGGCGTTTCCCTGACGGCACTCCACTTTGAAAGCCCGCCGTACACGTCGCCCCGGGCCAGACAAAAGGTCATTGACCTGGCTACGGTTATGACCAAGCGCTGTGGCTCTATCCGGCTTTTCATCGTTCCCGTGGCGAAACTGCAGGAGACGTTGCGCGACCGTTGCCCCAGTGAGCTGTTTACCGTCTTGTTCCGCCGGTGTATGATTCGGATTGCCTGCCTGTTGGCGGAAAAGGAGGACATTCCCGCCCTTATCACAGGCGAAAGCCTGGGGCAGGTTGCTTCTCAGACCATGGAAGCCTTAAATGCCACCCAAGCCGTTAGCGACCGGGTGATTTTTCGCCCCCTAATCGGCATGGATAAGGAGGAAATTGTCACCGTCGCCCGGCAGACGGAAACTTATGAAATCTCCATCCAGCCTTTTGAGGATTGCTGTACCATCTTTACGCCCAAGCACCCCAAAACCAAGCCGCGGATAGACAAGCTGGAACAGGCTGAGGCAGGATTGGATATGGACGCTTTGTGCCAAGAAGCCATATCCGAAATGGAAGCAATTTTGCTTCCCTAGCAAAAAACGGAAGAAAGAGGGTAAAGTATGCTGCGTTCTTTGGTATCGGAAGACGATTTTGAACAGGCTGCGGCTGTGACAGGGTATGCCTTTAACTGCGATTTGAAAGACCATGCCCTGCGAAGGGACAGAATGCGGAAAGAATGGCAAAAGGGGAATACCCTCGGCTGGTTCGACGGCGGAACATTGGCGGCAGTTTTGGGAATCTTTCCCTACCGGGTGTATCTCTATGGCCGGGCCATTCCCATGGAGGGCATCGGCAGCGTTGCGGCTCTGCCCGAATACCGCTATGGCGGGCTGACGGCTCGCCTGATTAAGGAAGCGCTGGCCCGCATGGACTATAACAAAACGCCTATTAGTATGCTTCAGCCTTTTTCCTACGACTTTTACAGAAAATACGGGTATGAGTACGCCTATGACGTGCCTAAGGTGAAGGTAAACCCCGAAGTGTTTTCCCATCTGGCTTCAAAGGGTGACCTTCGCCCCGCCGTAGAAGGGGATTTGCCCGTGCTGGCCGCTTTGTACGATGGCTTTGCCCGGCGCTATAACTTAGCCGGCGTGCGGGACGAAAAAGATTGGCGCGGCTTTGCCTTCAAATATAACATGAAGGAAACGCGCCGGGGCGAAGGACGGCGGTATTGCTATATCCGAAAAGAACAAGACGGGTATCTTGCCTTCGACCCCACCGGAAAAGATCCGAACATTGAGTTTGTGTTTGCCACCCCTGAGGCGGCAAAAGGAATCGCCGGCTTTATCGGCCGGCATTCGGAGGTGTACTTCCGGTTTGAAAGCGATTTTGTGCTGGGCAATTTGTTCAGAACATTGGCCAAAGAGGCCCGGGACGTGGAAATTTCTCTGCGGCCGGGCATGATGGTTCGTGTGGTGCATGCGAAAACCTTGTTGGCACTTTTGCCGGCATCTACCCGGGGGATTTTGAATCTGGACCTCCGAGATGAGCTGATCGAGTCGAATAACGGCGTGTTTGGCGTTTCCTTTGCCCCAGAGACAAATACCGTTTCCGACCAGCCCATAGAAGGCGCGCCCACGTTACATCTGGACATCCGGGAGTTTTCTCGGCTGGTGGGCGGCGACAAATCGGCGGGGCACCTGTATTACAACGGGCTACTGCCCGGCGACGAGACAGCCGCCTTGCTTTGGGATCGGCTGTTCCCGCCTCGGATGGTGTATGCCAATCTGCACTTTTAGGGAGGACAATTATGAATGCAGAGCTGATTGCTGTTGGAACAGAGCTGCTGCTCGGAGAGATTGCCAACACAGACGGGCAATTTATTTCCCGCTGTTTGTCGGAGTTGGGCATTAACTTATATTACCATACCGTGGTCGGGGACAACCCCGCCCGTTTGGCAAGCGTTTTAAAGCAAGCGGCAGGCCGGTCTGACCTAGTCATTACCACCGGCGGCTTAGGCCCTACTTATGACGACCTGACCAAAGAAGTAATTGCCGAAACCATGGGCAAGAAGCTTGTTTTGCATGAGCCGTCCCTTAAACGCCTAAAAGAACATATGGAAAAATTCGGCCGCACCATGACGAAAAACAACGAAAAGCAGGCATGGCTTCCCGAAGGTTGCATTGTGCTGGACAACGATTGGGGCACGGCGCCGGGGGCTATTGTCGAGGGCGAGGGCTGTACGGTGATTATGCTGCCCGGGCCGCCCAGGGAATGCGAGCCCATGATGCTATACCGTGTGATGCCGTACTTACAGGAGAGGGAAAAGGGCGTTATCCTTTCCCAGACGGTGCGGATTTTCGGCATGGGCGAATCCGCTGTCGAAAACCGACTGGCTGAACTCATGAAATCCGCAACAAACCCCACGGTGGCCCCCTATGCGAAAGAGGGGGAGGTGCTTATCCGTGTGACTGCCCGGGCGGAAACCAAGGAGGAGGCCGAGGAACTCATCGCCCCTATGCTTGACCGTCTGCACCAGGAGCTGGGCCATGCCATCTACGGAACGGATGTCGCATCCATGGAAAAGGCTCTGGTGGAAGCCCTTGCCCAGAAGGGGATGACTCTTGCCACGGCAGAATCTTGTACGGGAGGGCTTGTGTCGCAGAAGATTACAAGTGTGCCCGGCGCGTCGGCGGTGTTCTACGGCGGTGTCGTGTCATACGCCGACGGCGTGAAGGAAGACGTTTTGTCCGTGCCCTTAAAAGTGCTGGCCAAGCACGGCGCCGTATCGGAGCCGGTGGCCGCGTATATGGCCAGAGGGGTTTGCCGGATTACGGGCAGCGACATAGGCATTGGCATTACAGGGATTGCCGGCCCTTCCGGCGGAAGCGAGGAAAAGCCCGTGGGGCTTGTCTATGTGGGGCTTTGCGTCAAGGGGGCCGTGATGGTGCGCAAGCTGAATCTGGGCGGCATTGGCCGGGACCGGGATATGATCCGCCATCTAGCGGCCCTCAACGCCATGCACATGGTGCTGGAATATTGCAGGAAGTAGCTACATTTTCCCACTACGGCTTCACAATCACCGGGCGGTTGTAGTTATGGTTACCGATTACCATATCCGCCGTTTCCTTTGAGCGGAAGGTTTCTAGATACCATTTTTGCATGGAGATATACGTTTTATGGTACTCTTGCAGGAAATCCGCACCATATAGGGGCACATCGTGGAGGGTGGATCTCTGGATAACCTAGTCAAAGTAGTATCCAGAAAGTTTTTCATGTCAAAACACTTCAAAAGCGGCTCTCGATACAAAAGAACACCTTCAACAAGCACCACCGTATCCCGATCAAAGTTGTATGGGCGATGGATGCTGAAGGTGTCCCTTGCCATATCTAAAAGGGCCAGCGTCGTATGCACTTCTCCGGCTGTTTTGAGAGGGATCAAAAGCTCTGACTCAAGCAGGGAGAGATTGAAAGCGTTATTTATGTATGCGTGCACTCCGTTTTTCTGCGGGGTTATGAAAATGATCCAGATGGGCCGCCGTTTTTCTCCCCCTTGCTTTGCAGATAGGATGCCAGCTCTTTGGCAAACGAGGTTTTGCCAAAGGTGTCTCCGCCTTTCTCAATACAGCGTATAGACGGGTTTGCTTTCATGTTGGCTTCGATTTGCGTAAATGCTGCGATTTTCCATAGGATATCATAGACCATTTCGGGCGTTTCGGCCTGAAATGTGGCTTTTCCCATTCGGACGGCTTGCCGTATCTATAAGCGGCCGCTATAAAACTGCAGGATGCAGGATGGTTTCCTGTGCGACTGGAGGCAGAGAAATGCTGGCCAGCGCGCGGTTGATGGCATAATACAAGTGGCGGTGCGTGCAAAGAAGCGTGCCATCGAGATCAAAAATGATAAGTTTTCTCATAAAAATTCCCCTTCCCTGTCTTTGTTCTTTTTGTTTAGGTCTATCTTATAGTGCTATTATGGCACGAGTCATGGCCAATATCAACTTATTTTTGTAATAAATTACCATATGGAAAGATAGGAGCGATAGAAACGTGCGGAAATATGGTTCTCTGCTTAGAATAAAGCACTATATTAAAAATCTGCTAGTGTTTTTGCCGCTTCTATTTAGCGGAGGTTTCCGGCAGGGGGAACTCCTTATACGGTCGGTAGGCGGATTTCTGGCTTTCTGCGCCGTTTCCTCCTGTGTGTACATCATAAACGATATATTTGACCGGGAAAACGACCGCAATCACAGCACCAAAAAGCACCGCCCCATAGCAAGCGGCGCCGTTTCCGTAAGGGCAGCAGTGTTCCTTGCCGTATGTATGACAGTTTTGGCCGGCTTGTTGGAAGTTTTGTTTGTTAAAAGCGGTTGGATGTCCCTTTTGCTGGGGCTGTATCTGCTTCTTAACAATGGTTATAGCCTGGGACTTAAGCAAGTGCCGCTGGTAGACGTGGTTATTTTGGCGTCAGGCTATGTTATCCGCGTGTTTTACGGAGGTGCCGTGGTGGGGGCGGCCGTTTCCAGTTGGCTGTATTTGACCATTTTGTTTTTCTCCCTGTTTTTAGGCCTTGGCAAGCGCAGAAATGAGCTTTTGCGGCAGGGAGATCAAAGCCGTGCTGTGCTGAAGCACTATCCTCCTGCGTTTCTTGACAGGATGATGTATATGTGCCTGACATTGACAGTGGTGTTTTATTCTTTCTGGTGCATTGATCCGGAGGTGGCTGCCCAGTATTCCCCGGTGGGGCTGACGGCCAGCATTCCGCTACTGGTACTAGTTTTTATGAAGTATGTAATGGCGGTGGAGGGGGCGTCTGATGGGGACCCGGTGGAAGTTTTGCTGCATGACAAGGCGCTTTTGGCCTTGTGCGGGGCGTATGCGCTTTTAATGGGCATACTCGTATGGATGCGCTGACTTTGGGAGGGAGCTATGAACGTCTACGATTTTGACAACACCATATACAGAGGCGATGCCACCGTGGACTTTTACCGCTTTTGCCTTATGAGACAGCCGGCGTTACTTCGCTTTGTGCCAAAGCAGGCCTTGTCCTTTTTGCGTGTTAAAACCAAGGCAAAGGACTTAACAAAGGCCAAGGAGGGCTTTTTTGTCTTTCTGCAGGCGCTAAAAAATAGAGAGCAAATGCTGCAAGAATTCTGGGCCAAACACCGACGAAACATCGAGCCGTGGTACCTTGCGCAAAAGAAGGAAGATGATTTGGTGATTTCCGCATCGCCGGAATTTTTGCTTTTCCCCGTATGCTCCCGTTTGGGCATCCGGCTGTTGGCCTCCAGGGTGGATTTTGCCACCGGGCGTTACAGCGGAAAAAATTGTGCCGGGGAAGAAAAGGCAAGGCGGTTTTTAGAAGCTTTCCCCGGCGAAAAAATCCACCGGTTCTATTCCGACGCAATGAAGGATCAGGCGTTAGCGAACATGGCGGAGGAGAGTTTTCTGGTGCGGCGGGGGAAAATTTCTCCTTGGCCCGAAAGGAAGAGATAGCATGGCCGATACAAATTTGCAGCGCTTGCGCCGGCTTCTTCCGGCTTTTTCCTCGTATGTAGGCTACTTTGTTGCGGGGCTTCTTCTGCTGGGGATTTTGGTTTGTCTGCCTTGGGCCACAGGGGATCTGACGAAATGGACGGTATTTGCAACCGCCGTTTTTGCCGTTTTGTTTTACGGGCTTACAAGGCTTTATAAATATTGGGCAAGGCTTTCTCGGAAAACGAGGGTGTGGCTTTTGTTTTTGGTGGGCCTTATGGTCAAGCTGTCGGTGGTATTTTTATGGAAGGTAAAGCCCGTGGTGGATTTCCTCTCGTTTTACGACGGAGCATCCCATTTGGCGTCGGATCAGATTGTCGGCACGCTGCGGGCGGAGCGTATGGCGCTTTTTCCCCATTATTTTGGATATTCGGCTCTTTTAAGCCTGTTTTTCCGCGTATTTGGAGCCGGCGAGGCCATCCATCCCATTTTAAACGCGGTAGTATCCTCCCTAGGTGTTTTGCTGGTTTACGACATCGGCCGTCACATAAAAGGCGAGAAAACCGGCTTTATAGGGGCGGTGTTGTGGATTTTTCTGCCGTCCCAGACCCTTTATAACCTGCTTTGCTTCGGCGAGCCTGTCTATACGGTGTTGATGCTGGCGGGCTTTTCCCTGCTGGCACGGGGCGGGCAGGCCGCTTTGGAGAGTAAAGTCCGAAAAACAGCATGGTATTTTGCGTTGTTTGGGCTTTGCATGGGAGTTATTTCCTTGTTTCGCCCCATTATGCCCATTTTGCTTGTGGCGGCGGCCATATGGCTTTTCCTGTTTTTGCAAAGCGGGAAAAGGGAGTTTTTAACCCGCATGGGTGCCTTTGCAGGTGCCATGCTGATTGCTTTTCTGTTCTCGGAAGGAGGACAGGCGTACCTGACCTTGAGGTTGCAGGAAGAAGTGGCCACGGTGCCGGGGTTTACGCTGATGGTGGGGCTTTCGGAATCTTCCGGCGGAAGGTGGAACGAGGCCGACAGCAAGCGCCTGTTTTCTTACATAGATGCGGGAATGTCGCCTGCAGCCGCCCAGCGGCAAATGTGGGAAGATGCGAAAGAACGGCTTCTTTCCGGCCAGATCCAACGGCCTATACAGCTTCTGGCCAAAAAGTTTGTCCATTTTTGGCGGGGCGATGCCATGGCCGTGGAGTATGCCGCAAAGGTTTTGCCAAATCCATCCTTTTTCAAGGTGGTTTCCAACGGGTTTTTCTACGCCATGTCCCTTTGGGCGGCATGGGGAGCTATGTTGGCAATGAAGCGGAAGGAAACGTCTATCTTAGCGCCGGTTTCCCTGTTTGCCGTGGGGCTTACCATGGCGCATTTGTTAGTGGAGGTGGCAACGCGCTACCACTATTCAGCCGTGGTTTCCATTGTGTTTTTAGCGGCCTATGGACTTTCGGTTCGGCCGGATTTTTCGGAGGGAAGAAATAAACATGAGCAAAAGTAACCACTTTTTTGCCCTTTTGCACCGGATGAAATATATTTACCGCTGGGGGCTAATGCGCAGCAGCCGGCCGGAAAACGTTTGCGAGCACACGTGCGATGTGGCGATGCTGGCCCATGCCTTGGCGGTTATTGGCCGGGATGTTTTTGGCAAAGACGTGGACCCCGCCGCCATTGCGACAGCGGCATTGTTTCACGATGCGTCGGAAATTATCACAGGCGACTTGCCGACCCCGGTAAAATACATCAACAAGCAGCTTTCGGGCGCCTACAAAGCCGTGGAGCAGACGGCGAAAGAGCGGCTTTTGCAAACGCTTCCCGAGGAGTTGGTTGAAAGCTACCGCCCGCTACTGTTTTTAGAGGAGGAAAACCCCACCCTGTATCGCTATGTCAAAGCCGCGGACAAGCTTTCGGCGTATTTAAAATGCCTGGAAGAGCGCAAAAGCGGCAATGCCGAGTTTACCAGGGCCGAAACAGAGCTTTCGGATGTGGTAGACCGGCTTTCTGCAGAGCTGCCCGAAATGGCCTATTTTAAAGAGCGGCTTATGCCGGGGTTCTTCCTGACGCTGGACGAACTGAACGAAGAAGAAAAGTAAGCCGGCGGAAAAAGTTTCTTATGTAATTAAAACTCAGAGACTTGACAATACTTGTAATAGTTGTTATAATTTTGTTTGCGCAAACTTTTGATAGGTCTCAAGGTATGCGCAAGGGAAACGGAGGAAGCTATGGTCATTAGTGTAAAAGAGGTATTGGCGGAGATTGTAAATCCCCTTCCTTTTTCTTTCACCGTTGATTTTTCCGATTTAGAGTTTTTTGGCCGTGTTTTGTTCCCCCATCCCGGCACATTTACCGGAAAAGTGGAAAATCGGGCCGGGGTTCTCCGGCTTTTGGGCGAGATTTCCCTTACCATGGATACCACCTGCGACAGTTGCGGCGAGAAGGTCAAGCGGGCAGTAACCCTTCCGGTGACACATGTGCTGACGTTGGAAGAAAGTGCTGCGGAAAAGGACGATGAGCTGATTTTCTGTGAAGACGGAAAGCTGGATTTGGCTGACGTTGCGGCTGATACATTGGTTTTGCAGACGGAGATGCGTATTTTATGCAAGCCAGACTGCAAGGGAGTATGCTTTGGCTGCGGTGCTAAGCTGAATGAGGAGCCGTGCCGCTGTGAAAAAGAGATTGACCCCCGCTTTGAGGCGCTTCGTTCCCTGTTGTAAGCGTAAATTTTGATTGTCTTTCGGGTCGCTTGCGGCCCGACTGTATACAATACCAAGGAAACAGAAACTGTTGGAGGTGGAAATAGATGGCAGTTCCAAAGAGAAAACATTCCAAGGCCCGCCGTGATAAGCGCCGCAGTTCCAATTGGAAGCTGAGCGTACCCGTTTTGTCGGCTTGCTCCGCGTGCGGTGCCGCGAAGCTCCCTCACCGGGCGTGCAAGGCTTGTGGGCAGTATAAGGGCCGCACTGTGGTGACCGTGGCGGATGCCGAATAATGTACAAGATCGCAAAAATGTTCTATGACAGAAAAAGTTAGAAGGCGCGGCGGTTTTAGGGAATTTTCCCGAGCGTGGCGCCTTCTTTTCTGCTTTATTTAATAAATTTGCAAGAACCGTGGCGATTTGGGGAATTCTTATTGACGAAAGGCCAGAATAATGGCATAATAATGCGTACAGCCATTTTGCCAAACACACAGATGGGAGAGATTTATGCCGAAACCGATTGTTGCCATTGTGGGGCGCCCCAACGTGGGCAAATCCCTGCTTTTTAACCGCCTGGCAGGCCAGAGGCTTGCCATCGTGGAGGATACCCCCGGTGTGACACGTGACCGGCTGTACGCCGACTGTGACTGGGGCAATATTCCTTTCCAACTGATTGATACCGGCGGCATTGAACCGCACACCAACAGTGAAATGTTAAAATTTATGCGGGTTCAGGCGGAAGTTGCCATTGAACACTCCGATGTGGTTATCTTTTTAACGGATCTGACCACGGGTGTGACCGCCGCTGATGCTGATATTGCCGCTATGCTGCTTCGTTCGCAAAAGCCGGTGGTGCTGGCGGTCAACAAGGCCGACTCCCTTGGCCCGGCACCGGCAGAGCTTTATGAGTTTTATAATTTAGGCCTGGGAGATCCCATGCCCGTTTCCGCCTTACACGGACACGGAACCGGCGATTTGCTAGACCGGGTGGTGGAGCATTTCCCGCCCCAAACGGAAGAAGAGGAGGAAGACGACGGCGCCATCCGCGTTGCCATCATCGGCAAGCCCAATACGGGCAAATCTTCCCTTCTAAACCACCTTACCGGCGAAATGCGTTCCATTGTAAGCAATATGCCCGGCACCACCCGAGACAGCGTGGATGCGCTGGTGGAAAATGAATACGGCCGGTTTCTCATGGTAGACACGGCAGGCCTGCGCCGCAAGGCAAGGGTAGACGAGGCCGTTGAAAAATACAGCGTTTTGCGGGCGCTGATGGCCATTGAGCGGGCCCATGTATGCGTGATTATGATCGACGCCGAAGAGGGTGTCACCGAGCAGGATACCAAGGTGGCCGGTTATGCCCATGAAAAAGGCAAGGCGTCTGTTTTAGCCATCAATAAGTGGGACCTTATCGAGAAGGAAACCGACACCATGCGGAAATATGAGGAAAAGGTGCAAGAGGCCTTTGCGTATATGTCCTATGCCCCTATTGTGTTTATTTCCGCCAAAACCGGCGCCCGAGTCCCTACGCTTTTAAAAGCCATTACGGATGGGTATGAGCAGTATAACCGCCGTATTACCACGGGGGCGTTGAACGATGTTTTAAACGACGCCACCGAACGGGTGCAGCCGCCTACCGACCGGGGCAAGCGGCTTAAGATCTACTATATTACCCAGGTATCCGTCGCTCCGCCGACGTTTGTGCTGTTCGTCAACGAAACGGCATTGTTCCACTATTCCTATAAACGCTATATCGAGAACCAACTGCGGGCTGTTTTCGGCTTTGCCGGCACGCCTATTCGCCTAATCGTCCGCGAGAAAGGCGAGGGAAACGACCCGTCCACATTTGCTCGTTAAAAACGTAAAGGGAAAGGATATTCCTATGTCGCGACTGCTTATGATTGCTGCATGGCTTGTGGATCTGCAGGCTATTTTCAAGTTGCCTTTGATTGCTTTGATTGCCTATCTGCTGGGAAGCTTTAATACTTCCATTGTCGTGTCCAAAGTGGCTTTAAAAAAGGATATTCGGGATTACGGAAGCGGCAACGCTGGCTTTACCAACGCGGTGCGGTCTATGGGGGTAAAGCGCGGCATGCTTGTGATGCTGGGCGATATTACAAAGTGCGCTTTGGCGGTTTTGATCGGACAACTGATATACAGCGGCAATATGTCCTTTGACGCAGGGGCTGCGGGACGGCTTTTGGCCGGCGCTTTCGTATTTTTGGGGCATATTTACCCTGTGTACTTCGGATTTCGAGGCGGCAAGGGCGTGCTGACCTATGCGATTACCATGGTGTTTTTCGACTGGCGCATATTTATTATCGGCATGTCCGTATTCTTCCTCATCGCGCTGACAACAAAGTTTATTTCCCTTGGTTCCATTTTGGCGTCCATGTCCCTTCCTTTGATGGTGTTTTTGTTTTCCCGTACAAACCTGACCGATCAGGATATGGCACTTGGGTATACGTTGGTCGCCGCATTTATGTCGGGGCTTCTGGTTTTTAAGCATCGGGAGAACATTGTGCGTCTTGTAAACGGGACAGAGTCGAAATTTTCCTTTAAAGGGAAGGCTCTCATGGAAGAAGACGAGCCTTCTGAAGCAGACGATCAGAAGTCAGAGGATGAAAAAATCAGTTGACAAACTGTTTGAAATCTCTTATAATAAAAGGGATTTTTATGCCGGTGTGATGAAATTGGCAGACGTGCTGGACTCAAAATCCAGTGGTAGCGATACCGTG
>DUUG01000355.1 GCA_012841675.1 Clostridiales bacterium | reverse complement strand
TGATATTCTAACGGACAAAAAAGACCAGATTCAAAACGAGGTTCTTGCTGACCTGCAGGATATTTGTAATCGAAACGGGCTAGGCGTTGCGATTACAGGCGTCCAGCTACAGGATGCCATGCCGCCGGAGGAGGTTAAGGCCTCTTTCCTGGATGTGACGTCTGCCAAGGAAGACAAAGCGGCGAAAGTCAACGAAGCCCGCCGCTATGAAAATGAAAAGCTGCCCGTTGCCCGCGGTGATGCCCAGAAAATCATTGCCGACGCAGAAGCCTACAAGCAGGCCCGCATTAACGAGGCGACCGGTATTGCTTCCCGGTATCGCGCCATTGCGGAGGAGTATGAAAAGATGCCCTCTGTCATGCGTATGCGTATGTACATCGAGATGATTACCGAGGTTCTGCCCCGGATTGAAAATCTCTATATCGTAGACGGCAACGGCAATACCGTGCAATTTTTGCCGTTAAACCCAAGTAACAACCAAACACCGGTTGTATTGCCACAGGAATAGGAGGAGATATATATGACTATTAAAAAACAATTTGCCATCTTTTTTGCCGTCATTTTCGTTCTTCTCCTGATAGTAGGCGTGTCCAACAGCTTTTTTATCCTCCATGAGGATGAATGCGCTTTGGTAAAGCAATTCGGCGAGATTCAAAAGGTATACGTGAAGAACAATGCCGATGAGATTCGTGCCGAGATTGCCTCCTTAGAGGGGTATGAGAACGTAAAGGTCTATGAGGGGGCGGGGATATATTTTAAAATCCCTTTCATCGACAATGTAGTGCGCTTTTCCAGCAAGCTGAAGCCTTATAACTCCATGCCTCAGCAGGTCATTACTAACGACAAGAAAAAGCTTATGTTTGACAACAATGCCCAGTGGCAAATTGTCAATCCTCTGTTTTTTGAAATCACCATGGGCACGGAAAGCGCGGCAGAAACCCGCATTGACGACATTATGTACTCCCGTATGCGGGAAAAGGTCGGTAAGCTCAATTCCACCACGGTTATTTCCGATAAAGAGCTGGGTTGGCAGATGCTGCTGGAGTTGCAAGACGAGTTAAACGAGGATCTGCGGGACTACGGCATCCGCGCCAACGATATCCGCATTCGGCGGACGGATGTTCCCGTGGAAAACCACCAGTCTATCTACAACCGCATGATTACGGAACGGGACCAGATGGCCGCCCAGTACCGCTCGGAAGGTGAGGAGGAGGCCATTAAGATCCGCTCCTCCACCGATCAGCAGGTGAGAATTATACTTAGTGAAGCCACATCCAAGGCGGAAATCCTCATGGGTGAGGGAGATGCGCTGGCCGCGCAAATCTACAACGACGCTTACGGAAGCAACCCCGGTTTTTCCGAATTCTACAATATGCTGGAGATGTACAGCAATACGATCAGAGACAACACCACGTTGGTTATCCCGCTGGATAGTCCCTTTGCCAAGTATCTGCTTGGTATCAACTTCTTTGCGGAGGAATAGAATGACAAAGGCAAGCCCCGTGGGGCTTGCCTTCTTTTTTAAAATAGCAGGAGAATACCCTGCCATTTAGAAAAAGGTAGAGAAAACTCTACCTTTTTTTATTCTGTAATTTGATAGCCCTTTTCCGTTAAATAAGCAAGCACACCTGTTTCGCCGGCCATATGGGCCGCGCCGACAATAAAGAAGCAGGTTTTCTGCTCTTTCAAAAAGGCCTCTGCCCGCTGGGCCATGGCAGAGTTTCTGCCGTATAAAAGCTTCTGTTTATACTCCTCTACCAAAACTTGTTCTTCTTCGGTTAAAGACTCATCCACTTCTGAGGAAAGGGCTTCGATTTTTTCTAAATCGCCCTCCAGCCAGACATTGTAAAGCTCTTCCAGCTCCTGCACCTGGATCTCCGGCTCTTGTATGGAGGAGGAGAGAAACAGCTCCTGCAGCTTAGGAGAGAAGGATGCCAGCATGGCATACTGATCCTCCACCGATTCAACTTCCACAATTGTCTTGTCGTCGGAGGCTGCTAATGTGAGAAAATGGCGGTCCACGCCCAACTCAGACCGGAGAGAGCTTTTTTCAACCCAAATATTTTGGATAGTGGTGGCCCACATGACGGGCATCATATAGTCCAGTGTGATGTTATACATGCCCTCTTGAATCAACAGCTTTTTAGCCTCCTGATACAGCTCGTCAGAAATATAGGAGGTGATTTTGCTGCCGTTGGTGTAAACCATTTTTTCCATACAACGAACTAAAAGGGCCATATCCTGCTCAGCGGTGACAATGTTTGCCTCAACGACCAGATAGTCCGAGTTGTTGTAGGCGTCCATAATTGCTTGGGGCAGCGGATATAAATCCTCCCGCGCGGCGTGGATGGAGCCGAGCAAATAGATTTTGGCACCGGTAGCAGGATCGGTTACCGTCCAGAAGGGAAGTGTGGCGGTTTTGACGAATTCGTTAGTTTGGGTTAGGGCTTGGCTGCCTGTTGTAGTGGCGGTTGTGTCCGCGGAAGTGGAGCTTTGCGGCTCGTTTTTCGGGCCACAAGCAGTTAAAACAAGTAGGAATATGAGTAAAAAGGGGAGTAGCTTTTTCATGGGTTCTCCTTTCGTGACCCTTCAGGCGGGCCGGAGGGGGTTACGTAAGCCGAGCTTTTAAAGAGTAGAACCATTCAAGAATCTTGAATTTGATTTTTACTTCTGCTGTTTTTCCCCGCATTAAGCCGGCTTGTTCGGCTATTTTACGATTCGACACGTTGGACATAGAGGACGGGGCGCACAAAGGCGGATACATGACACACCACCAATTGGCCCCCTTGCCTTCGCCTAAACGAAGGCGCAGCGTCGTATATTCTCCGGCGGGCAGAGAAAAATCGTCATAATGGCGTTCGGGAAAAACTTCTGTTTCTAAAGTGGCCGTAACGGTCAAGTCCGGCCGCCCCTGACGGTTCAACTCGTCTTCAGCAAGGGCGGTTAAAATAGGTAGGGCCGCCGACAAAAGACGGCGGGCCTCCTCTGTTGTTTCCGGCACGGGAACAACTTCAAAAAAATCGGTTAACAAACGGTCGCGCACGGCCAGTTTCACGGCTTGATCGCCGCTTTCATCGGATGCGGCAGAGATATGCAGGCGAATGAGACCTTTGGCAAGCCCATGCTGCTGGGCAAATACGGATACCAAAATGCACACGATAAGCCCGATCAAAACGGCCAGCTCTATGCGCAAAATTTTCGCATTCTTCATCCTATCCAGCCACCTTTCCTTGTGTAAAAAAGCATACCCAAGCAAGTGGCCGGTTATACAAGGAAACGAGAATTCCTTACCTATCTAACGGGTATCAATGGGCAGGTACTTCGATTTCCTCCATATCGTGGGCAAAGGTGGGTTTTTTATCAGGCTGATCTTCCTTTAAACGCTTGAGGGTCAAAATACGCGGGATGTAGAACATCCCTCGGACAATCCAGTCTAAGCCCATGGCCAATGCAATGCCGAAAGGCCCCAGGTTGAAGTAAACTCCCAGCACCCACGCGCACCCGACGCGCATGGTCCACATGGAGGATACCGAGACGGTGGTTGAATACACCACGTCGCTAACAGCTCGCAGACCGCTGGAGGTAATAAAGGCAACGGGCCAGAACAGAGGAATCATCACAAGATAGAGCCGCAAAATCTGGATGGCAACCGGGGCGGCACTGGCAGTCGGTTTATAAAGACTGACAAGGAATGGCACAACCCAGTAGGCGCCCAGAGAAATGACGGACATGAAGGCTGTGGCCAAAACGATACAGCGGAGCAGCATCCTCCGCGCCGTCCGGTATAGCCCTGCGCCATAGTTTTGGCCGACCAACGTGGTAACGGCAATGGCGAAGGAGTTGCCCGGAATGCAGAAAAGACCGAACATGGATCCGGCAATTACCATGCCGGCAATGTTGTGCGTTCCCATACCGGAGAGGAAAACCTGCGTAATAATCTTGCCGCAGTGGAACAAAAGAGAGTCAAGCCCAGAGGGAAGACCAATGCGGAACACAGGAAACAGGATATTTTTCTGCGGTCGAATATTGGAAAGGGAGAAAATGCGCCTTGTATTGCGGCGGATGGTTAGATACACCATAACCAGCGCACCGGAAGCCCAGCCTATCATGGTGGCAAACGCAATGCCGGCCACGCCCATGTGGAAGACGTAAGTAAACACAACGTTGAGAGTTACGTTGACGAAGTTGATCATCAAAGAAATTCGCATGGGCGTTCTTACATCGCCTTGCCCTCGCATACTGCCGGCTAAAGTGGCATACAGGGCGATGAGCGCGTAGTTAAACGCCGTAATTCGGAAGTAAATCAAACCATTGGCTCGCACATCGCTTGCAACACCGGGGTAAAGCGCATCGAAAATATTGGTGCTAAACGTCATGGCCAGGGCACTTACTGTCAGCATAATACAGACAATGACAAAGGAAGCCTGCCCTATGGTTTTAAAAATCCCCTCTCTGTCGTTCTGTCCCGCCCTTTGCGATACAATTACCGTCGCACCGGCGGCAATGGCAGAAAACACATTGATAAGGAGTATGTTTACACTATCTACCAATCCGACGGCAGACACCGCCGCATCGCCCACATGACTTACAACAATCATATCGGCAAGACCGACGAAGGAAGAGAGTGCCTGCTCGATTAAAATAGGCCAGAGCAAACGAAAAATCTGCCTGTTGTTGACAGGAATCAACTTGTTGACAGAAACCAACGCAAAAACATCCATTCTGATTCGGCGATAGACGCCGTTATTTTTGGGAAATACTATATCCTTCCCCAATCGTCCGGTCATAGGTCAACAGGTCAAGACCTGCGTGTGCCGGGCGATTGGTTTGATACGGAGTTGTATAGACAGGTGTTTCCGGTAAAAAGGAAAGCACTGTTTCTGAAAAACGGTCGCCGCCATAGGGCACAACCGTATGCAGCATCAGATGAGGCAAATAGAAAAGGGAAACAGGATTTTTCGGAAAAACGGAAAAATCCGCATCGTAATTTGCCCAAACCCCATAAGGCTGTTCAAACAAAATCTGACAGTTGGTTTCGTCCATACCTAAGGCATCGTAAATGCTGCCATTTTGTCCTAAAAACGGGTAATGATCGCCCACAAAAAAGAGAAGCGTCGGCTCTTCGAATGAACGAAGCTCGTCCAGAAAAGCATTGAGCCGCTGGTCAGAGTGGGCAAGCCCTTCCAAATAGTAGGCAAATTCGCTTTCCGCCGTGACGGAATCGCCTTCCTCATAATAGGGCTGGTGGTTCTGCATGGTGGTAATAAACAAAAAGGCTGGCTTATCTTCTTCCAGCAGGGAAAGCGCCTTGTCAAAGAGAAGCCCGTCATCGGCATAAGAGCGAAAACGGTTTTCATCTACGGGAAGATCCTCCTCAAAAAACAGGCTGTCAAAGCCAAGCTGGGGGTAAAGCTCGTCCCGATCGTAGAAATCGGCGGAAAAGGGATGCAGGTAGGCCGTGGCATAGCCAAGATCCCTAAAAAGCGCCGGAAAAGCGCCGGGATTCTCCAGCGTCACTTCCTCGTGGGGAAAGACAGGGTCGCCCAGAGATGCCACCGGCAAGCCGTGTAGCAACTCAAACTCGCTTCGAATGGTGTATCCGCCGAAGGTGGGCACAATGGTAGTGCCGACAAAGCCTTCTTTTTGTATGCGGTCCAGGGCATTATATATGCCGGAAGGAACGCTTTCTTCGGACAATTGGCGGAAATCGGCAAAGGATTCGGACATTAAAAAGATCACATTGGGCAACTTGCTGTCGGTTTTGGGGCCGGTATCTTTGAGAAGAAGGGCCTCGATAGTCTCTTTGCCGTAGTTTTCGGGCATAATTGGCCCCGAGGTAAAGACTTGGGACAGCTCGCTTGCCCAAAAGGCGACCATGTTGTTGTTTTCAAACTTGGCAGCCGCCATAAACTTGTTGCCGGCGGCACGAGTATCAACATCAAAGGCCGCAAAGACCGTCTGCGATAGTGGACTGCTTAACGTCACATACACCAGCAGCAAGCAGGTGCTGCCCCACAAAATCCGGTGCGTTTTGGGGCTTTGGACGCTGGCTTTTGTCCACCAGAGAAGAAAAACAAAGCCGAAG
>DUUG01000354.1 GCA_012841675.1 Clostridiales bacterium | reverse complement strand
TACGATAAGAAACACTTCCATTTCCCTTCCTCCTTTTTTTAACTCTATTATAGGATATTTTTACCCCAAGCACAATAGAATTTATTATAAGTATAAAAGGAGGTCGGATTATGCCTATATGCCGTTTGTATGATCTGCAAAACAAGGATGTCATCAACCTAACGGACGGCCGGCGCTTAGGTCAGACCTATGATCTGGAGTTTGACGAAGATACCGGCCAAATCGTAAGCCTCATTGTACCGGGACGTCCGCGTTTCTTTGGTTTGCTAGGCCGTGGGCCCGAGCTGGTAATTGGATTTTCCGATATAAAAAAAATCGGCTTCGACAGCGTGCTGGTGGAGATCGATTCCACTCTGCCGGAGGAACCTTCCCTTTTCCGTTCATTTTTTTTCAAATGAACGGAAATTGCCCATTTGTATTAAATAGATGTTGCAAGTTGGCGGAAAAAAGCGTATAATAGTTGTAAAGGGATTCTATGAATTTATGTAATTTTATGCCATAACTAACATTAAATCGGGCACCTTCCTCTACTTTGCGCTGTCCCGGACAGGAATGGGAGTATACGATATGGATAAGAAACTGATATTCGTTGTAGAAGATGACGAAAACATCAGAGAGCTGATCAGATGTACGCTGGAGGCGTTTTCATTCGCCTGCGAAACCTTTGAAACGGCAGAAGAGCTGTTGGCCCGCGTGGAAGAAGTAACGCCCAACCTCTTTCTTCTGGACATTATGCTGCCTGCCATGAGCGGGCTAGACGCCCTTCACATTTTAAAGAAAAATGTGAAAACGCAGGATATACCGGCGATTATGATTACGGCCAAATCAAGCGAAGCGGACAAAGTTTCCGGCCTTGACGCCGGGGCGGATGATTTTATCACCAAGCCCTTTGGCGTTTTGGAATTGTCCGCTCGGGTGCGTGCCGTTCTGCGCCGGATGGACAAGCCGGGGAACAACGGCATTCTAACCTACAAGGACCTTTCCATTGACACCAACCTCTATGAGGTGACTAAGGCCGGCGAAAAGCTCAAGCTGACCCGGAAGGAATACGAGCTTTTGAAGTTTTTATGCGAAAACGTCGGCAAGGTTATGACCCGAGAGGCCATTGTCAACACCGTCTGGGGACAAGATTACAGCAGCACCAGCCGCACCCTTGATATGCATTTGAAAACTTTGCGTGGCAAGCTGAACGACGATGCGGAATCCCCCAAATATATTCGCGTGGTTCGCGGCGTCGGCTATACCATGAGCTGACGATTCCCGTAAAGGAGTAAAATATGGATCATACGCTGGACTACCAAAAGACCATTGAGGCATTGGAAGCCGAGCGCAACAAATTAAACTTTCTTCTCGATAAAATCGGTCAGGGGATTATTGTAACAGATGCCGATCTCAATATCGTGTATGTCAACCGCTCTGCGTATCTCTCATCTGCCTTTCGCCCGGCGGAAAACGCGCGCTTGTTGACCGATATTACCGATGACAGCCAGATTATCTCCTCCGTACACGCCTGTATTCTGACAAAGACCGCCCAAACCTACGATTTAGACAGCGCCGAAAACGATGGGAAAATTTACTCCATCTCCGTATCTCCCGTGGCCGGAGAATGGATTGCCAACGGCGCCATTTTAATAATCACCGATGTAACCCATTTC
>DUUG01000353.1 GCA_012841675.1 Clostridiales bacterium | reverse complement strand
GATTTATTGTATTTAGTCTATGTTCAGAACGCGGCGCAGATTTCCGCCCAGGATTTTCTCTTTGGCCGAATCGGAAATCGGCAGGTGCATAATCCGGTCAATGGCAATGTTCATCTTCTCAACGTCGGTATACGGGAAATCCAAGCCGAAGATATGCGCGTTTTCTCTCGTAATCAAGACAAGGTTGCAAAGCTCTTCGTCGGTCAGATACCACTGTCCGGGGCTATAAATGCTGGTCCAGCCGGCAAATACACGGGGATTTTCTCTGTCGCGCTGGCTGTTGGACATAACGGCTACGCCCTCGCGGAAAAAGCTGTATCCGCCCAAATGCTCCATCGAATAGCGCAGCTTGGGGAAGGAGTAGGATATATCGTCAAACAAAAGCATGGTGTAATCGCTCAGCCGATGGTAATGTACGCCCGTATGGAAGGACAAAAACAATCCCAAACGCTCAGCCGCCTCGTAAAGGGAGAAAGCTTTAGAGCCGTTTACCTTAAACTCCTGATGGGCCGGATGCAGCTTAATGCCCAAAAGACCCAGTGAGGCAATCTGCTCTGCCTGCTCGGCCAGGTTGTCTTTGGTGAAATCCACCGTGCCGAAACCGACGATGTTCGGCTCGTTTTTAATCTGTTCTGCCAGCCAAACGTTCTGATCCTCGCCGGGGTAACGCATCTGTGTTTGATTGCCTCTTGAAAACGGAGCAAACGCAACGACTTTTTCAATGCCGCAGCCTTCCATCAGCTCTTTCAGTTTATCAATGGTCCCGTTTTCTTTAACTTCCTTTGGAAAAACATGAGCGTGGTTGGCGAAAAGACGAGGTCTTGTCATGTCCACACATCCTTTCATAATTATCAAGCTTGCTTATCTTTATAAAGCCTATGGATGACATCCAACGGAATCCCCGCATTTGTGAGCGGTTTTTCATAGTCTTTTTTGAAATCGGGCACAAAAAAGCATAAAACCTCCGCACAATCTGCCGCAGAAGTGGTTTTTACGGTGTAGTCTTCCGCACAGGCGGGTACAATAATGGTGTCCCCTTTGGAAAGTAATACATCCTCTCCCCCCGCCGAAACAAAAGCTTCCCCTTCTGCGCAAAACAGAATGTGAAAACTGTCGCCGCGGGTTTGGCCATGGAAGCAATCTCGAATTTCCATATGCCGTGCGCCAAATAAGGGGCAGCTCGGCAAAAACGTTATCTTTACATGGGATTGGTCAACTGTAATGGTATCGGCTTTACTGCCTTTGGCGGATGTATCGGAGACATCCAGCGCTTTTTCGATATGTAAAGGCCTTCCCTTTCCGCCTGGCCCTACCCTGCCCCAATCGTAAACCCGGTAGGTGGCGTCCGAGGACTGCTGTATCTCTGCAATGACAAGCCCCTTACCTATGGCATGCACCAATCCGGCGGGCAAGAAAAAAGCATCGCCCGCTTTGGCTTCGATAAAATGCAATGCTGAATCCAGCTTGTTTTTGGCAATAAGGCGAGCATATTCTTCTTTGGAAACCGGCGTTTCAAAACCGAGAAACAAACCCGCCCCCGGCTCTGCCTGCAGGATGATCCACATTTCGGTTTTCCCGTTGTCCCCATCCCGCTTGGCGTATGCATCATTCGGATGCACTTGAAGGCTTAGATTTTCCTGCGCGTCAATCAATTTAAAAAGGACGGGGAAGCTTTTTCCCTTTGTCAGACGGCCAAGAAACGACTCGCCGAACTTTTCCGCCAAATCGCCCGGCGTAAGCCCCGCGTATGGGCCGTTTTGCACCGGTGTGCTTCCGTTTTGGTGGCTGGCCGCTTCCCAGCTTTCTCCCGTTAATGCGTAGGGCGAATCCTTGCCGTATATGGTATTTAGCCCGGTTCCTCCCCAGGGCATCGTCTTATAGCAGGGTGTGGTTTTTAACGGATATGCCTGCATTCCCTTGTCCCCTTTTGTGTTTTTCAGAGTTTATTAAGTTTCCTACAATATGGTATTATCATACACGAATTTTGCGAGAAACACAAGTCCGACTACAAATTGCATTCGGGTTTGAATTGATTATATAGCCAATTTATGATATGATATCATAGTAAGAATCTACCATTTGAAAGGATGACCCCTCATGGATATGCGTCTGCTTGCAGAACGGCTTTTTCCTCATATAACACAAACTCCTGAAGATATATTTAAGCAATATCCGAAAAGGCAATTGCCGAAAGGCGCTATGGTAACCCGTATTGCGCCCAGCCCCACGGGTTTTATGCACCTGGGCAACTTGTTCGGCGCCGTAACGGACGAGCGACTGGCTCACCAAAGCGGCGGTATATTTTATCTTCGCATTGAGGATACCGATCAAAAGCGGACTGTGGAACGGGGCGTCGAACAAATCCTGGAGGTTTTTTCCCATTTTGGCCTTTCCTTTGATGAGGGCGCCACGGTTGACGGTGAAAAGGGCGCATATGGCCCCTACTATCAAAGCCAGCGGAAGGAAATCTACCAGGTCTTTCTGAGGGATCTGGTGGCCAAGGGCAAGGCTTACCCCTGTTTTGCCTCCGAAGAAGAGCTTGCCGAGCTTCGACAAAGACAAGAGGCGGAGGGCGCAAACCCCGGATATTACGGAAAATACGCCATCTGGCGCGACGCTTCCGATGAAGCCATCGAACAAGCCCTTGCGGAAAACCGCCCCTATGTGATTCGTCTGCGTTCCGAGGGCGATTCCGAGCGTAAAATTAAGCATATAGACTTGATTAAGGGCGAAATGGAACTGACGGAAAATGACATCGACCTTGTTATTATGAAGTCTGACGGGCTGCCGCCCTACCACTTTGCCCATGTGATAGACGATACTTTAATGGGAACGACCCATGTGGTTCGCGGCGAAGAATGGCTGCCCACCCTGCCCCAGCATTTGCAGCTTTTTGAAACCCTCGGCTGGAAGCCGCCTTACTATCTCCATACGGCTCATGTGCTGAAGATGGAGGGCAATTCTAAGCGCAAGCTTTCCAAGCGGAAAGATCCTGAGCTTGCGCTGGAATTCTACCATAAGGCCGGATTCCCTGTGGAAGCTTTGCTGGAATATATTATGACGATTTTGAACTCCAACTACGAAGACTGGCGCCGGCAGAACCCCACCGCCCCTTATCAGGATTTCCCCTTCTCCTATAAGAAGATGAACCGTTCGGGCGCTCTGTTTGACATGGAGAAATTGAAAGATATCAGCAAAAACACCCTTTCTCGCATGACTGCCGAGGAGGTTTTGGACGGTTTACTGCCCTATTATGCCGAATTTGACCCAGATTTTGCTTCTCTTTTGGAAAAAGACAAAGCTTATGCGTTAAAAATCCTGCAAATAGGGCGCGGCGGCGCCAAACCCCGCAAAGACCTGACCACGTTTGCCGACGCAAAGCCCTACATGGCGTTTTTCTATGACGAATTGTTTGCGCCTGAACAATACCCCTTCCCGGAAAACGTATCTAGCGAGGATTTAGAGGCTATTCTGTCTGCATACCCCGGCATTTACGACGAAAATGACGATACGACCGCCTGGTTTGATAAAATCCGCTCGCTGGCCGAGGAACTGGGCTATGCAGGCGAAACCAAAGCATACAAGAAAAATCCCGATGCCTTTAAGGGGCATGTGGGCGATATCAGCATGGTGCTTCGTGTTGCCATCACCGGCAAAACCAATGCGCCTGACCTGTTCGCCGTCATGCAGATCTTAGGCAAGGATCGTGTCATCGCCCGCATTAACCGGGCTAAAACTACCTTAACTGGAAAGTAGGAAAGTTGCATGGAAATTAGCAATAACTTTATTCACGATATTATCGACAGTGATTTGGCCGAAGGCCGTGTTACCCATGTTCACACTCGTTTTCCCCCTGAGCCCAATGGCTATCTGCATATTGGAAGCGCCAAAGCCATTTGGATAAACTACAGCACCGCGAGAAAATACGGCGGCGAGTTTAATCTTCGGTATGACGATACCAACCCCGTGAAAGAAGAAGATGAGTATGTCAAATCCATCTACGAGGACCTTTGCTGGCTGGGCGCAACGCCCGATCATGTTTTCTTCGGCTCTGACTATTTTCCCCAGTGCTATGCGTATGCGGAGGAGCTGATTTTAAAGGGCTTGGCATATGTTTGCGATCTGTCGGCCGATGAGATCCGGGAATACCGCGGAACTCTCACCACCCCGGGCAAGGAAAGCCCCTACCGCAATCGTTCTATGGAGGAAAACCTCGACCTGTTCCGCCGCATGAAGGCCGGCGAGTTCCCCGACGGAAGCCGCACCCTTCGAGCCAAAATTGATATGACTTCCCCAAACATGAATATGCGCGACCCTGTCATCTACCGGATTCTCCGGGCACACCATCATCGGCAGGGCGATGCTTGGTGCATCTACCCCCTGTATGACTTTGCCCATCCCATACAGGATGCCATTGAGGGAATCACCCACTCTCTCTGCTCTCTGGAGTTCGAAAACCACCGGCCGTTGTATGACTGGGTTCTGGACAATATTACGCCGCCTTCTCGTCCCCGCCAGTATGAGTTTGCAAGGCTCAATGTTTCCTACACGGTTATGAGCAAACGCTACCTGCGGGAGCTGGTGGAAACAGGCCGGGTCGACGGTTGGGATGACCCCCGTATGCCCACTTTGTCGGGGTTGCGCCGCCGCGGCTTTACGCCAACGTCCATTATCGAGTTTGTTAGACGGGCAGGTGTTGCCAAGGCGTATTCGTTGGTGGATCTGGGCTTGCTTGAGTTCTGCATCCGGGAAGAGCTGAACCAAACTGCCCTGCGGCGGGTTGCCGTTACTAAACCCATTCTGCTGGAGATTACCAACTATCCCGAAGGCAAAACGGAAACTTTCCCGCTTCCCAACAACCCCAACGACGAATCTGCGG
>DUUG01000352.1 GCA_012841675.1 Clostridiales bacterium | reverse complement strand
CTGGCTGCATATGACGCAAACCCCAGCTTTTTAGGGTATAACGGCTATCCGGCCGCCGCGTGTATTTCGGTCAACGAAGAAGTCATCCACGGAATCCCGGGGAATAGGCGCCTGGTTGAAGGAGACATTGTCAAAATTGACGTCGGTGCGGAAATCGGCGGCTATCACGGCGACACAGCGGCGACTTTTGCTGTCGGTAAAATTTCGCCGGAGGCGGCTCGTCTGATGGAGGTTACGAAGCAAAGCTTCTATGAGGGCATCAAACAGGCCAGAGCAGGAAAGCGGATCTCCGACATATCGCACCATATCGGCGCGTATGCGGAGGCACATGGATTCTCCGTTGTGCAGGACTTCACAGGCCACGGTGTGGGCGCGAAGCTGCATGAAAGCCCGCAAATCCCCAATTACGGGCCGCCGGGCCGGGGAGTTAGGCTGATTCCGGGGATGACGCTTGCCATCGAACCGATGATTAATGCCGGCACCCATCAGGTAATCATTCTCCGTGATGGCTGGACGGTAATTACAGCCGACCGATCGCTTTCCTCTCACTATGAGCATACTGTTCTGATTACCTCGGGCGAGCCCGAGTTGCTAACGGAATAAGAAAAGCCGGCCTATATAAGAGTGGCTTACAGCAGTTGCTGAAAGCCAGCAACAAAGCGGAAAAAGCGCCATGCGCTATTGTCTTCAAAGGGAGGAATTACTTTGGCTAAAGACGACGTTATTGAGCTTGAAGGTACCGTCATAGAAGCATTGCCCAACGCAATGTTCCGGGTTGAGCTGGCCAATGGCCATAAGATTCTGGCCCATATATCTGGAAAGCTGCGTATGAACTATATTAAGATTCTGGCCGGAGACAGGGTTACGGTGGAAATGTCTCCGTATGACCTGAATAAAGGCCGGATTACTTGGCGGTCTAAATAAAATTTTAGTAATTTTTGCAATAGAATGCGCCCGTGACCCTGCCCGGCAGCGGGGCGGCGCGTTTTGAGAATGCTGCCGGAGAAATGGTGGTTAATTATGAAAGTGCGGCCATCTGTCAAGCCGATGTGCGACAAGTGCAAAATTATTCGCCGCAAAGGCAAAGTCATGGTTATTTGTTCTGATAACCCCAAGCATAAACAGAAACAGGGATAAAACACAGGAGGTGCAGGAAAATGGCACGTATTGCCGGCGTCGATTTGCCCAGAGAAAAGCGGGTTGAGATTGGCCTGACCTATATCTTTGGCATCGGCAGAAAAACATCCAACGACATTTTAAAAGCTTGCGACATTAATCCCGATACACGCGTGAAAGATCTGACGGACGAGGAAATTTCCAGCCTCCGCGAACAGATTGACCACAACTATCATGTCGAAGGCGACTTGCGCCGCGACATCGCTTTGGATATCAAGCGTCTCATTGAAATTGGCAGCTATCGCGGCTTGCGCCATAGGAGAGGCTTGCCTGTACGCGGTCAGCGTACCAAGACCAACGCGCGTACCCGCAAAGGTCCCAGAAAGACCATTGCCAACAAGAAGCAGTAAGGGGAGGGACGTATAAAACATGGCAAAAGCTCAGGCTAAAAAAGCAACGGTTACCCGCCGCCGCCGTGAAAGAAAAAACATTGAAAAAGGTGCGGCCCATATCCGTTCGACCTTCAACAATACAATTGTTACCATTACCGATACAACCGGCAACGCCCTGTCTTGGGCTTCGGCTGGCGGGCTTGGCTTCCGCGGTTCTCGGAAGAGCACGCCTTTTGCCGCGCAGAGCGCAGCGGAAACGGCAGCAAGAGCCGCAATGGAGCATGGTTTGAAAACCGTTGAAGTATATGTAAAAGGCCCCGGCGCTGGCCGTGAGGCTGCGATTCGAGCCTTACAGGCGGCCGGACTGGAAGTTACAATGATCAAAGACGTCACCCCGATTCCTCACAACGGCTGCCGTCCGCCGAAGCGTCGGCGCGTGTAACCGCAGGAATTATGGAGGTGTAGAACAAATTTATGGCAAGATATACAAGTGCTGTGTGCCGGCTTTGCCGCCGGGAAGGCCAGAAGCTGTTTTTGAAAGGTGACCGTTGCTATAACGGAAAGTGCTCCGTGGAGGCTCGCGCATATGCGCCGGGTCAGCATGGACAGGGTCGTGGGCGGAAGCTCTCGGAATATGGACTTCAGCACAGAGAAAAGCAAAAGGCACGGCGTTTCTACGGCATTTCCGAAAAGCAAATGAGACGCTACTTTACCATGGCCACGAAAATGCAGGGTGTTACCGGCGAAAATCTCTTACAGCTTCTGGAGATGCGCCTGGATAACGTTGCTTACCGGATGGGGCTTGCGATGTCGCGTCCTGAGGCGCGGCAGCTGGTCAACCACAGTCATTTTACGGTCAATGGAAGAAAGGTTAACATTCCTTCCTACCAGGTAAAGCCCGGTGACGTGGTCGCGTTAAAGGAAAAAAGCCGGCAGAGTGATAAGTTCAAGAGCATTGTTGAGGCTAACAGTGCCCGGCCCGTTCCCCATTGGATGGAAAAGGATTCCAACGGATTTGAGGCGAAAATTGTTCAGTTCCCTGCCCGTGAGGATATTGACCTGCCGGTCGAAGAGCATCTGATCGTTGAGTTATACTCCAAATAATCGAGCTGGTGCGAAATTACCTGACGCTTTGTTTAGCCTGCTGGAAGCGCTTTTTCGGGTGAGGCTAGCAAAGTTTATCGCCCTCGATAGGCCAAGAGCATAGTCAGCCGGGCGTAGGCACCCGGTATGAAGTGGAGGGTATGTATGATAGAGTTTTTGAAACCAACGATTGAAACTGTGGAAATGGCGGAAGACGGTTCCTACGGGAAATTCGTTGTTGAGCCGCTGCAGAGAGGCTACGGTACGACTCTGGGCAACTCGCTTCGCAGAGTACTGTTGTCCTCTTTAGAGGGAGCTGCTATTACGTCGGTCAAGATTGCCGGTGTACTGCATGAATTCTCGACGATTCCTGGCGTCAAAGAAGACGTGACGCAAATTGTGTTGAACCTGAAATCGGTTGTGGCCAAGCTGCACGGTGAAGGGCCCAAAACAATGTATATTGAGGCGTCGGGCAAACGTGATATTCTGGCTGGCGATATTATGGGAGACAGCGAAGTGGAGATCCTGAATCCCGAGCAGCACATTGCCACGTTAACAGAGGATGCTCGCGTTTCTATGGAGCTCACGTTTAATCGAGGCTGCGGTTATGTGACGGCGGAAAAGAATAAAGCTTCTCAACAGCAGATCATTGGCCTGATTCCCTTGGATTCCATTTATTCTCCGGTATTGAAGGCCAACTATGTGGTCGAAAACACCCGTGTCGGTGATGCGGTGGACCATGATAAGCTGACCATTGAAGTTTGGACAAATAAAAGCATTACGGCCTCTAAAGCTATGTCGGTTTCCGCGCGGATTCTGATGGATCATTTGGCCATGTTTGTTGGTTTGTCCGAAGATTTGGCCAGCACGGCTACAGTAATGGATAAACCTGATGAAAGTCAGAGCACGCAACTTGAGATGACCATTGAAGAGCTTGATCTTTCGGTTCGTTCCTTTAACTGCCTGAAACGGGCGGGCATCAACACCGTCGAGGACTTGGTGAACCGCACCGAGGAAGACATGATGAAGGTTCGCAATCTGGGCCGGAAATCCTTGGAAGAGGTTGTCAACAAGCTGCAGGCTATGGGTCTTTCTCTGGCGAAAGAGGAAGACAATTAAATATGCTGCCTTTCTTGCTTGCAGCTTGCTGCAAGTACATGGAACAAGCGGCGTTGTCACAGCGCAGCGCCGCATCTGCTCGGTATGGCAGCAGTAGTCTAACTTGGCGTTAGACTACTTGTCACCATTGCAAAGTCATGCAGGTCTCTCGGGAGACCATGCGATAGAGGAGGTATACCAACATGCCTGGAACCCGGAAACTGGGCAGGCCCACCGACCACCGCCGCGCCATGCTGCGCGCTATGGTTACGTACCTGCTGGAGAACGGCAAAATTGAAACAACTGTAACTCGCGCCAAAGAGGTTCGCCCTCTGGCCGAGAAAATGATTACTTTAGGCAAGACCAATACGTTGCACAGCAAGCGGCAGGCCCTGGCCTTCATTACGAAGGAATCGGTCACCTACAAGCTGTTCAATGAAATTGCGCCCAAGTACGCCGAGCGAAATGGCGGCTATACGCGCATTGTCCGGACGGGTCCCCGTCGCGGCGACGGAGCCGAAATGGCCATTATTGAGCTGGTCTAAGAAAATCTATCCGTACCGTGTAAGCACTTACATGCGTCGTACGTATCCATAAAAAACAAGGCATTGTCCCAAGTTGGCAGCAATTGGGACAATGCCTTTTTATGTTTCTTAATATCAGCTACACCTTTTACTCATAGAGGAACTCGTATTCCGGCAGGGCTATCCACTCCTCCGTAGAGGTGAGGATGTCCGCAATCTGGAGGCAGGCGGAAAGAAACTTTTTTGCTTTTTTGCCGACAGGTTCATCCAGCAGCGATATGCGCATGCAGCGTATGGTTTTCTCCTTTCCGTTCTATCGAACGGTTAGGGTGAGGTTGCGGGAAGGCGTAGATATGCCTCGGGTGGGATTGTACTCGTCCGGATAAGACCAAAGGTCCAGCTCCTGCAGCAGGCTGAAAATCGTTTCCGCCTGCTCATCGGAAAGAAACAGAGTGGTTTCATAGAGGGAGGGATCCGTGGCGTCGGTGGTTTTGACCAGTCTGCCAGTGCTGCTATCGTATGAGCTGTTCCATAGGTATTCCATACGAGAGAAAAAGAGAAATCTTGTGTTTTTTCGAAGTGGCAGGCATACTATAATGGCAGCTTTGCAATGGGATAAGAATGAAAACAAGCAATGCGACAAAAATTACCCTTTTGTGCATAGTAAATCTCCCCTTGGCTATGGAATTTATATGTAATGACGCGGAAAGGGAATGTTCCGGAAATTACTGGGGAAAGACAAAAAAGAGGCAAACCCTGAAAAAGGTATGCCTCTTTGTAAAATTTACAGCCTTGCAAACTGGGTCTGGTACAGACCGGCGTAGACGCCGTTTTTGGCCATCAGCTCTTCATGAGAGCCGCGCTCTTCGATGCCCTCTTCCGACAGAACAATAATCTCGTCGGCGTTGCAGATGGTGGAAAGACGGTGTGCCACAACAAAGGAGGTGCGCCCGGCACAAAGCTGGTCCAGAGACTGCTGGATTTGCAGCTCTGTCACATTGTCTAAAGAGCTAGTGGCCTCATCCAAAATCAATATGGGCGGGTTCTTTAAAAATACCCGGGCGATGGAGATACGCTGCTTCTGTCCGCCGGAGAGCTTAACGCCCCGTTCGCCAATATACGTGTCGTATCCGTCTTCAAGGGTCATAATGAAGTCGTGGATATTGGCCCGCTTGGCAGCTTCTACGACTTCCTCCTGGGTGGCATCCACATTGCCGTACAAAATGTTTTCATATACGGTGCCGGTAAAGAGGAATACATCCTGCTGCACAATGCCGATATGCTTACGGAGGGAGGGCAGGGTAATGTCGTTTACATCCCGTCCATCTAGCAGAATTCGCCCTTGGTTTAAGGGATAAAAGCGGGGAATCAGATGGCAAAGGGTCGTTTTGCCGCCGCCGGAAGGCCCTACCAGCGCAACCTTGCGCCCCGGCTGGACATCCAGGCTAATATTGTTGAGCACCTTGGCGCTGTCGTCTTCGTAGGAGAAGGAGACGTTTTCGAAGGTAATGCGGCCCTTCACCTCCGTCAGCTCCACTGCGTCGGGCTTATCTTCCTCCAAGGGGGTGTCCAGAATTTCCAACACCCGCTGAAAGCCCGACATGCCGTTTTGATATTGTTCAATAAAGCTGATTAAACGGCGGATAGGATTTAAAAAGATGTTGACATACAGCAAAAATGACATAAAGTCGCCCACTGTAATCCTGCCATAGTAGGCAAACAGACCACCGGCCACAATGACAACCACGTTCAGAGAGTCAAGAATCAGCGTGTTGCCGGAATGGAACTCGGCCATGACCTTATAGGCCTTGGTGCGGGACTTGACGAAGGATTCGTTGCCCTTGTGGAAACGCTCTTGCTCGTAAGCGTGGTTGACAAAGGCCTTGGATACGCGGATGCCGGACAGGCTGTTTTCCAAAATGGCGTTGACCTCTGCGACCTCTTCCCTGGTTTTTGTAAACGCCCTGGAAAGGGCAATCCTCTTTTTCGCCGAGAAATAGATCAAAAACGGCAAGAACGCAAAGATAATCAGCGTCAGCCAGATATTGATAGTCGACATGATAATAAACGAGCCAATAAGCAAAACAAGGGAGATAAATAAGTCCTCCGGCCCATGGTGAGCCAGCTCGGAAATGTCGAACAGGTCGGCCACAATCCGTGACATTAAAGAACCGGTCTTGTTGTTGTCGAAAAACTTAAAGGGGAGAGATTGCAAATGGCTGAAGATATCCCGCCGCATATGGGCCTGCATATGTACGCCTACGAGGTGGCCGTAGTAGAGGATAAAGTAGTTTAAAAACAGCTTCACAACGTACGCAGCCAGCAAAATCCCCGCGAAAATCATCATCATCCGAATGTTCTTGTCGGGAATATGATGGTTCAAAATTTCCCGGGTAAGAACGGGGAAAAATAGATCGCAAATAGAAAGCGTAAAAGCACAAAGCATGTCCAAAAAGAACATTTTGCGCTGTGGCTTATAGTATCGAATGAACCGCTTGATCATAATGGTGTATAAACCTTTCTAATTCTGGTTTTTTATAAATAGGGGTAAATGCCCCAGAACGATCAGATCATCTCGGGCGTTTGCATCTCCTTCAGACAGAATGGCCGCCCGTGCTTCCACCGTGCCGCCGGCTTTTGCAACTAACATCTCAAGGGCAGCTAGCGACGCGCCGGTAGAAATCACATCATCCACAATGGCAACCTTGGCACCTTTGAGACGGGCGGCGTCTTCGCCGTCTAGATAGAGCACCTGCGGATCCTTGGTGGTAATGGACTGGACATCCACGCTAATGGAATCGGTCATATAGACTTTTTGGGATTTGCGGGCAATAATATAGCGAGGCATTTTTAGGACTTTAGCCATTTCATAAATCAGCGGGATGCTTTTTGCCTCCGCTGTAATAAGATAATCCACCGGCGGTAGCTTGGCAGCCAGTTCTCGAGCGCAAGGCTCTACAATTTCCGTATCCCCGAAGATAATAAAGGCCGCAATGGATACATTGTCATTTACAGGCACAATGGGAAGCCGGCGCGTAACGCCGGCGATGGTAATTTCGTGGTAACTCATAGAGACTCCTTTCGCTTTGGCAAGGCAAAGCTTTATTGCAGATGAGATAGTAAAAATTGTATGGAGGCAGTGAAAATTTCTTTGTGAGTGGGAGAAGCAGGCGGAGTAGGCGGCGTGGAGCTAAAGCCGTGGTTTCCGTGTTCAACCTTTATAATGGAAAAAGACCCGCCACGCGCTTGATATATTTTCTGAAGAGTTTCCGGTTGGGTTTTATGCACAAGCTCGTCCTCCTGCCCCTGCACAGCCAGCACAGGGGGAAGGTAGGGAACAGTGCAGGCGTAAGTAGCGGGGCTGGCCAGGTAGCAAAGCGCTTGATCGGTTATACCGTCATCACCTAGCAGTGCCTGGAGACATTTCTCCACATCTTCCTGCGCGGCAACCTCCTCCCGGCAATGGAGATCCGTTGGCCCGCAGAAGTCGAGAATACAGG
>DUUG01000351.1 GCA_012841675.1 Clostridiales bacterium | reverse complement strand
GTCGGCAATGGATTTACTAATTCTTGTCAATTCCTGATAGACAATACGGCCGGCACCAATATTCATATGGCCTACTTCCTAGTTGCCCATCTGACCGTCCGGCAGACCCACATCCATACCGGAAGCACCCAACACCGTATGCGGGTTTTCCGCAAACAGCCGGTCTAAGTTGGGGGTGGAAGCGGCGGCCACGGCATTTCCCACCGTCGATGAGTCTATGCCGTAACCATCCATGATGATAAGCGTAATGGGGTTTTTCATTCAATAGCTCCTTGCTGGAACATTACTGGTTGGCCGCATCAACAATGGCCTTAAAGTCGTCAGGATTCAAAGAAGCTCCGCCAATTAGGCCGCCGTCAATATTTAATAAGGAAAGCAGGCTCGGGGCGTTTTCAGGATTCATGGAGCCGCCGTACAGAATGGACACGGAACGGGCGCAGCGGGCGCCAAACAAACCGCGGATAGTGTCGCGAATTAAGGTGCAAACTTCGTTTGCCTGCTCGGGAGTGGCGGTTTTACCCGTACCGATGGCCCAGATAGGCTCGTAGGCAATAACGACTTTGCGGATATTTTCAGGCTGCACGCCCTGCAAAGCAATTTTGACCTGCTTTGTGACCTGCTCGGCGGTAACACCCTGCTCTCTCTCCTGCAATGTTTCGCCAACGCATACAATGGGACGAAGGCCGCATTCTAATGCTGCTAGAACCTTTTTGTTGACAATTTCATCGGTTTCGGCAAAATACTGGCGGCGTTCGCTGTGGCCTACGATAACATATTTAACACCCATTTCAACCAGCATGGGTCCGGAAACCTCGCCGGTATAGGGGCCGGAGTTTTCATAGTGCATATTCTGGGCGCCGATGGCAATCTTCGTTGCCCGGGTCGCCTTCAAAGCAGCACTTAAATCCACAAACGGAACGCGCAGAACCGTTGTGCACCATTTCGCCTTGGAAATCAGCGGACGAAGCGTATCTACCAAAGCCCGAGCTTCCTTGGGCGTTTTATTCATTTTCCAGTTTCCTGCGATAACCGTCTTACGGTATCTTCTGTTCATTGCAAAGCTCCTTTTCTGTTGTTCAATATTGTAGAGAATTACCGATCCAGCAGGCAGTCAATACCCGGCAGAACGAGGCCTTCCAAAAATTCAAGCGAAGCACCGCCGCCGGTAGAAATGTGGGTCATTTTCTCGGCGTAGCCAAGCTGTTCCACGGCCGCTGCAGAGTCACCGCCGCCGATAATGCTGATGGCATCGCTTTCGGCAATGGCTTTGGCAATCGAACGTGTACCGTTTGCGAACTTTTCCATCTCAAATACGCCCATGGGGCCATTCCACACAACCGTACCCGCCGACTTCAGTTCGGAAGCAAACTCGTTAATGGTTTCATTGGCAATATCAAGCCCCATCCAATCGTCGGGGATCTGGCTGGTCTTTACAATCTGCGTGTTGGCGTCAGCGCTGAACGCATCGGCAGCCACCGTGTCGATAGGCAGAAGCAGCTTGACGTTGTTCTTCTTGGCCTTTTCGATCATTTCCTTTGCAT
>DUUG01000350.1 GCA_012841675.1 Clostridiales bacterium | reverse complement strand
GGCAAGGGCGGTGATTAAGGAATGCACCGTCCGGCCGAATTGTAAATCGCCGCATAAGCCGACGGTGAGGTTCTTAATTTCTCCTTTTTCCCGGCGGATGGTTAAAAGGTCTGTCAGCGTTTGGGTGGGGTGGTTGTGCCCGCCGTCGCCGGCGTTAATGACCGGGATGGGCACGTGCATGGCCGCCACCAACGGCGCGCCTTCTTTTGGATGGCGCATGGCGATAATATCGGCAAAGCAGGCCACTGTGCGAGCGGTGTCGGCCACGCTTTCGCCTTTGACCGTCGAGCTGCTGGTTGCCTCGGAAAAGCCCATAACCGTGCCGCCTAAATCCAGCATGGCGGCTTCAAAGCTAAGCCTTGTGCGGGTAGACGGCTCGAAAAACAAGGTGGCAAGGCGTTTTCCCTGGCAGCAGGCGGAAAACCGGGCGGGATTTTTAGCAATTTCCTCGGCAAGGTCGATAAGCTCGTCAATTTCCTCTGTGGTTAGGTCAAGAATGTCGATTAGATCTTTTTTCACTATCGGTTCCTCCAGCTTTCGTCCTCGGGGTTGTCGCGGAAGGCCATGAGTTTTGCTTTGTCATTTTGGCGAATGTATCCGCTTTCAATAGCAACAGAAACGACCGTGTCAAAATCCGTAAGACTTACGTTTACCACGTTTGCTTCGGCAAGGCGCTTTTTCGCCTTTTCCATGCCGTATGTAAAGATGCTGACAATGCCGAGCACTTCCGCGCCGGCTTCCCGCAGGGATTCCACCACTTCCAGCACGCTGCCGCCGGTGGAGATGAGATCTTCGACGACCACAGCCTTCTGCCCCGGTAGCAGTTTTCCTTCAATGCGGTTCTGCCGGCCGTGATCCTTGGCGCTGCCTCTTACATAGCCCATAGGAAGGTTAAGTAGGTGGGCGGCAATAGCGGCGTGGGCAATGCCGGCGGTGCTTGTGCCCATGAGAATCTCCGCTTGGGAGAAATGGGTTTGTATAAGCTTAGCCAGCCCGTTTTCCACACCTAACCGCACGGCGGGGTCCGACAACGTCAGCCGGTTGTCGCAGTAGATGGGGCTTTGTATGCCGCTGGCCCAGGTAAAGGGCTCGTCTGGCCGCAGAAAAACGGCTTGGATTTGTAAAAGATGGTGTGCAATTTGTGTTTTCATAATTTTACCTCCCCAAAAAATCTGCAACAGCCCGGGCATAGGCTTCCGCCGGGTCGGCGGCTTCCGTTATCGGCCGGCCGACAACAATGTAGTCAGACCCCAGCTTTCGCGCTTTGGCCGGCGTGGCAACTCGCACTTGGTCGCCTTTTTCTCCGTCGGCAAAGCGAATGCCGGGGGTGACGGTTAGAAAGCCGCTTCCTAAGGCATTATGAATGCTTTCCGCTTCCAAAGGCGAGCAGACAACCCCGTCCAGCCCTGCCTTTTGGGCGTTTTGGGCGTAATGTAAAACAGTTTCGGGCAAAGATTTACCGATTAACAGCTCATTTTGCATGCGGGCTTCGTCGGTGGAGGTAAGCTGTGTCACGGAAATGACAAGGGGGCGGGCGTTGCCTTTTGCCGAAACGCCCCGCATGGCCGCTTCCATCATGGCAACAGTGCCCGCGGCGTGGACATTGATCATGTCCGCGCCCAAATCGGCAATGACACGCATGGCTTTTTCCACGGTGTTGGGAATATCGTGGAGCTTCAGATCCAGGAATATTTTATACCCCTTATCTTTCAGTTTCCGCACAATATTAGGCCCGGCGGCATAAAAAAGCTCCATGCCGATTTTCAAAAAGGGTCTTTCTGAACCGAGTTTTTCTAAAAAAGCAAACGTTTGGGCTTCCGATGCAAAATCGCAGGCGATAATAACGTCTTTTGGCATAAGATCCTCTCCTTTTTAATAATGGGCCGCGCCGATAAGTTCGGCAATACGGGACACGCCAAGCCGCTCCAGCAAAGGCGGCAAACCGTCGATAATTTCCGGGCAGGCAAAGGGGTTTTGCAGGTTGGAAGCGCCCACCTGCACGGCCGTTGCCCCGGCCAGCATCATTTCCACCACATCTTCCGGGCAAGAAACGCCGCCCATGCCGATAATGGGGAGCTTTACCGCCTTATACACCTGCCAAACCATGCGAAGCGCCACGGGGAACACCGCCGGGCCGGACAAACCGCCTGTTGTATTGGCCAAAACGGGCTTCCGATTTTTTATGTCGATCCGCATGGCAAGCAATGTGTTAATCAAGGAAATGCCGTCGGCGCCGTTTGCCTCGCAGGCCCGGGCAATTTCGGCAATGTCGGTTACATTGGGTGTCAGTTTCATAAAAATAGGCTTTTTGCAAACCGCGCGGACGGCTTTTGTAATCTCCCCGGCGTCTTTGGCCGAGGCGCCAAAGCTCATGCCGCCGCTTTGGACGTTGGGACAGCTGATGTTGACTTCGATAATATCCACATGGGGGCTTTGGTCGGCTTTTTCACAGCAGAAAACGTATTCTTCCTTGGAAAATCCGCTGATATTGGCAATAACCGGGCCGGAGTAGAGTTTTCTTAGGGCTGGAAGCTCCGTTTCCAAAACCGCCTCGATGCCGGGGTTTTGCAAACCCACGGCGTTGAGCATACCGGCAGGGGCTTCGGCAATCCGGGGCGTTTCGTTTCCGAAACGGGGGTCTTTCGTCGTTCCTTTCAGGCAGATAGCGCCTAAAACGTTTAAGTCGTACCAGTGGGCAAATTCATGGCCGAACCCAAAGGTGCCGCTGGCGGGGATGACCGGGTTTTTCAGCTGAATATCGCAAAGTTTTACGGATGTATCTACCATACAACCTCCTCTTTCATCAAAACAGGTCCGTCCTTGCAAATGCGCTTGGCCCCGTATTTGGTGCGGCAGGCGCAGCCCATGCAGGCGCCGAAGCCGCAGCCCATGCGCTCTTCAAAGCTTAATTGTCCGCTTGTGTTGGTGCGATTATAGACGGCCTTCAGCATGGGTTCCGGCCCGCAGGCGTAGAAAAAAGTCGTGCCTTCTTGGGGCATGGCGTCGGTGACGAACCCTTTCTGCCCGTAGCTTCCGTCGACGGTGGCGACTACAACGTCACAGCCAAGCTCGGCAAACTCTTTTTCGTAAAAAACTTCCTCCGCCGTGTTAAAACCAAGGATGGCCAATGGGCGAACGCCTTGTTTCATAAGCCGTTTGGCAAGCCCATACAGCGGGGGAACGCCCACGCCGCCGCCGATTAGCATGGGCCTGCTTCCGGCAAGCTCCATGTCAAAACCGTTGCCCAGCCCCGTGAGAAGATCAAGCTTCTGCCCCGGTTCCAGCTTCGAAAGAGCCGACGTGCCTTTTCCGACGGTTTTGTAGATAACCCAAAGCCCCTTTTCGTCCCAATCGCACACGGACAAAGGACGGCGGAGAAAAGAACCTGCCAAAGCGATGTTTACAAACTGGCCGGGGGCGACGATGGCGGAAGTGTCGCCTTTTAAGCGGGTTCGGTACGTGTTTTTTGCGATTTGTTGAGTGTTTTCTATGATGTAAGAGCCTTTTTTCAAAGCAAACGCTCCTTCCAGGCGATTTTTCCATTGCAAAGGGTGAGCAAACACCGGCCATAGACCTGCATTCCCTCAAAAGGCGTGCTTTTGCCCATAGACTGAAATTCGTCCGGGTCGACAAGATACGGCGTGTCCACCTCAAACACGGTCAAAGTGGCCGGCTGGCCTGCCGCCAGAGGGGTGCCGATGCCAAAGCGCTTGGCCGGGTTTTCGTAGAGCAAAGAAACGAGCTTTTCCAGCGTTAAAACGCCGGTTCTGACCAGCTCTGTGTATAAAACGGGGAAGGCCGTTTCCAGCCCCACAATGCCGTTGGCGCTTCCTGCCAGCCCGCTGTTCTTTTCCAAAGGGGCATGGGGGGCGTGGTCTGTGGCGATCATTTCAATGGTGCCGTCTAATAGGCCATCGATAAGGGCTTTCCGGTCGGCACGGCTTCGAATCGGCGGGTTCATTTTAAACCGACCGTGGTTTTCCAGCATGGAATCGTCGAATATCAGGTAATGGGGCGCCGTTTCGCAGGTAACGTCTATGCCTTTTTGCTTGGCCTGCCGAATGAGTTCTACGCTTTCCTTGCAGGAAACGTGGCAGACGTGGTAGGCACATCCTGTTTTTTCCGCCAATTGCAAATCTCTGCGCACCTGCCGCCATTCACTTTGGCTTGGTATGCCCCGCAAGTTATTTTGCCGGGCGTAGGCGCCGTCGTGGATGCAGCCGCCGTTTAGAAACCGGTTGTCCTCGCAATGGGCGGCGATAATTTTGCCAAGGGATTTTGCCTTTGCCATAGCGGCTTCCATGCATTTAGCAGATTGGACGCCCTTGCCGTCGTCGGAAAAAGCCAGCACATACGGGGCAATGGCTTCCATCTCCGACAGGCTCTTGCCTTCCTGCCCGGCGGTAATAGTGCCGTAGGGGTAGACGTTGACGACGGCCTGCTTGGCAATGAGATCCGCCTGCAACTGCAGATGGGCCGGCCGGTCGGGGGCGGGGTTTACGTTGGGCATGGCGCCCACATGGGCAAATCCCCCTCTTGCGGCGGCTTTTGTGCCGGTTAAAATCGTCTCTTTATAAGAAAAACCCGGCTCGCGCAGATGCACATGTACATCTGCGAAGCCGGGGAATACATAACAGGTGGAAAAGCCAAAGTCCAAAACGGCGGCACCTTCCAAAGCGCAATCAAAACCGAGGATACTGCCGCCGTCTATGGCCACCGATCCCCGGCGGAAAACGCCGTTGTTGTAGATATGTACGTTTTTCAACAAAAGACGCATGGTTTTCCTCCTATTCAACCTGACCAAGTATGGCCACTTCTTTTGCATTATCAAAAGCAGGCAGGCGGACTTCAATCCGCTCTTTCTGCGATGTGGGGATATTTTTTCCGACGAAATCGGGCCGGATGGGAAGCTCTCTGTGGCCCCTGTCCACCAAAACGGCCAAACGAACTGCTCGGGGCCGGCCGAATTCCAGCAGAGCGTCAAGGGCTGCCCGCACCGTTCGGCCCGTAAATAACACATCGTCCACTAAGATGACGGTTTTGCCCTCCACGGAAAAATCTACTTTTGAGCGGGAGGGCGGGGCGGCTTCCTGCAAATCGTCCCGGAAAGGGATCACATCCAAAGCGCCCACGGGCACCTTGTCACCGGAAACTTTTTCTATATTCTCCGCCAGCTGCCAAGCCAAAGGCACGCCCCGGCGGACAATCCCTGCCAGCACCAAATTGCTTCCCGGCTCGTGCTCTAAAATCTCATGGGCCATGCGCATCAAAGCCCGATCCATGGCGGGGGCGTCCAATAAAATGGCCTTCTGAACAAACAAGAAAATCCCTCTTTTCCAACCAAAAAAGGTCTTGCGGCGCACCGCAAGACCGAAGTTTACACGGAAAAGACACCCCTTCCGGGGAGCCGTGAAAATTGCATCTTGCCGGCGTCTCTGCACCGCGCTTAAAGATACAGTATGCATTTCTATTATAATATCATGGAATGAAGCCCTTGTCAATACTTATGGGGCCGGCTAAAAATGGAGAAGGCCTCCGATTTTTAGCCAATGCCTTTGCCAGCAAGGTTCATCCTTGAAATGGGGATATGTGCAAAAGCGCATGGAACAAACAGCGCTCATTTTCTATCTACTTACAGCGCCGAGCCGTCTTTTCTGAGCGCCGAACGAACGGCCACGCCGTCTAGCTTCTGAACGGCCACGCCTCCGTCCACGCACAAGGCGGCGGCAACCCCGGCGGCTTCGCCCAGC
>DUUG01000349.1 GCA_012841675.1 Clostridiales bacterium | reverse complement strand
CGGAGAACAAAGTGGAAAGGAAAACCCCCACAGAGGCCAACTTTTCGTCGCCGTCGTATTCTTTTGCCAGAATAACGGAGAACACGGCACAGGGCATGCCCGCAATCAAAATCGGAATAGACAAAATCAGCGGGTTCACCAGCCCCCGGAAGGGAAGAACCACAAGCAGCATAAGCGCCGGCACAACCAAAAGGCGGGTGGCAGAAACCAAAAACGCCCGCAGGTTTTTGAACACCTCTCCCACCTTGGCCGTTGCCAACACCGTGCCGATGACCACCATGGAAAGGGAAATGGTCGTGCTTCCGATTTGTTTTAAGCCCTCTAAAACAGGGCCTTGATAGAAAATTTTATGTATAACCGTTCCCTCTACCAGCGGCGAAAGTAAAAACAGCAAAACGCCGATCATAATGCCCGTTGTGCCCGGGTTAAAGAGCATTTCCTTCTTGCTTAGGGTTTTGCCCGGCTGTGACCGGCGCAAAAACCATATACCCATGGAGTAGGCCAAGATATTAAAGGGAATGTTGAAGAATGCGCCGTAGAAAATGGCCTCCTCGCCCAAAACAGCGCGCAATACGGGAAAGCCCATATACGCCGCATTGGAAAAAACGATGAGAAACTGATAGATCCCCCGCCCCTTAGGGTCGGTGGGTACGAGCTTTACAAATAAAAAGCTGATTCCCACGGCTAAGAGATAGTAAACGGCGGAAAATCCAAGCAGAATTCCCGCATTTTTTAATCCCTCCGCTGTGACCTGTTGGGTCATAAACGTGGCAATGTACATACTGGGCATGGTCACGCGGGAAATCAAACTGGAAATCTTGTCCGCTCCGGCTTTGTCAAGCAATTTAAGCTTAACCGCCACAAAGCCCACCGCCATTAAAACAAATAAAACCAGAAGCTGGTTTGTTACGTTGCTATCCAATAGAATTTCTCTCCTCTTCGTCGAGCTTTGCCATAGCCGCCTTTACTTCCTCCGGGGAAAACAAGCGATTTAGGGCATCCAGCAAGGCATTGGTGGAAAGCCCCTGGGGCAGCGCCAAAGCGGACAAAAGCCGCGCTCTTCTTGTTTTGCTGTCAAACCTTCCAAAAAGCCCTGCTTCATATAAATCCGCCCGCTCAAACCGGCGGGACGGCTGTTTTTGCAGAGTTTCTCCTTCTATGGTGGCGCCGGCCTTGCGCAAAGCCGCAAGCACTACCTCTTTCGGCATGCCCTCTACACCGAGAAGCCCCTCGGCGGAGGGTTTTGGCTTTCTTTTTTCCTTGCCCGGTGTAGGCGGAATATACGCATGGCGCACCGTTTCGGAAGGCAGCATGCCTTTTAGGCGGTTTCGTATAAAAAGCCCTGCATGGTCGCTGTCGGTTAAAATAATAAGCCCTTGGTTTTCGGCGTAGTCTTTTATAAGCTTCAGTTTTTTCGGAATGCTAAACAGGGAAAATCCCCCTGCCTCCAGCACAACGCCATCAATCCATTGCCGAAGCTTATGGGCATCGTACCGCCCTTCCACCAAGATGGCTTCCCTAATTCGTATTTTCTCCATGCCTTACCCCTCACAAAGGCGCAGCAGAAGTGTTTCCAGCAATACCTGGGGCCGCGTCGGAGAATGGAGCAGAGCTTGCTCGACTTCGTTGCACAGTATAACGCCTTCCCGAAGCTTTTCTGTTCTAAAACGGTCGGCCTGTCCTAAAATAAGCTGGGCCACATAGCGGCTTCTCAGCCGCCACAAAGCCATAAATTCCTCGGCGCCGAGATTTTTTTCTTTAATGAGCCGGGCGGAGTACAGTTGCCGCACAGCACGGCCCACCGCCATGATAATATCCAAGGGCTTTTCCCCTTGTTTTAATAGAAGATCCAAAAGATATAAAGCCGTATTGGGCTGTTTGGCGGAAACGGCGTCGGTGATTTTGTAAATCACAACCTCCAAAGAAGGGGTTGCCACCGCGTCTACATCCTCGGGGGTGATGACTTTTCCCTTGGCGTAGGCGGCGATTTTTTCAATCTCCGGCAGAATTTTAATCATAAGCCCGCCGCCAACTCGAATGAGCTGCTCCGCCGTTCTGGGCGGACACTCTTTGCCCAAGGCGGCAAACCGCCGGGCAATCCAGTTTGCAAGCTCCCTTTCGCCGGGGCGGACAAATTCTACCATAAGGCCAAAATTGGCAACATTTTCCTCGGCCTTTTTATTTTTTCTCCCCTGCCCGAAGATTCCTTCGGACATATAAAAAACCAGACAAAGCCAAGGCGGCAAATCGGCCAGCATCTCCTCCGCCACGGGCTTTAGCTTTGCGTCGGGGCACAAGATGTCACAGTCCCGCACAATCACCAGCTTCCGCTCGGCAAACATGGGATACCCTTCGATGGCATCCACCAGCGCTTCGGCGGTGACCTCCTTATCCTCTAGGTAAACCACGTTGCTTTCCTCTTCGTCGGCTATCTGGTCTTTGATGGCGCGGATGTAGTATTCTTTTAAATACGATTCCTCGCCGTAAAACAGATACAGCCGGCCCAGATTGCCCTCGGCCAGCTCTTTTTTCAGCCTAGAAATCGTGGATGGATTTTGCTTTTTCTTCGTAGCCATAAACCAGTCCTTCTATAATTACCGCTCGTAAACCCTGCCCTTGTAAAACCGGTAAAAAATCGTTCCGTTTATGTCCGTACGGCGAACCTCGGCGCCGACGGCTTCTATGCGGTCTAACGTTTCCGGGGCAGGGTGGCCAAAGCTGTTGCGGCCTACGGATATTATAACATATTTAGGCGAAGTTTTCTCGAGAATCGTTTGGGAGGTGGCGGTTTTTGCGCCGTGATGCCCTGCTACAAGCACCGAAACCGTAGGTAAATCTCTTGTTTTTGCCATATATTCGTCACTTTTATCGTTAATATCTCCCAGAATCAAAACGGAAGCGCCGCGGCTTTCCGCCATAACCGCCAAACTTGATGCGTTGCCGCCAGAGCCCCCCGGCGGAAGGAACAGATGGATGCGAATGTTTCCCACAGACGCCCTTTCGTCTGCCGACAGGCGGAAAACAGACGTGCCCGCCTGTTGGGCGGTTATATGTAGCCGCTGGGCAAGCTCTTTGTTCTTTTGAAAGCGGGGCATATACAGAGTTTTTACGAGCCCTTTCTGCAAAAGCTCCTCCGCGCCGGAGGCATGGTCTAAATCCAAATGGGTTAAAACAAGAGCGTCTATGGCGCGCAGGTTGTAGCGGCGGAAATGGGCCAAAACCTCGTCTGAAGCACTTAAATTTTGGCTTCCGCAATCGACCACGACGGTTTTTCCGCCGGAGGAAAAGATAATGCTTTGCCCCGATCCCATGTCCAGCGCCCAAACGGAAACGCTTTCCCGCATGACCCATGCGTCGCCTATGAGAGCCGGCAGAAGCAGCACAAACAAAAGCAAAACAAGCCGCCACGCTTTTTTCAAAGAAATACTATACGCCACAGCCCCCAGTCCATAGGCCAAAAACACCCAAACGGAGAAAAGCTTCCCGCCTGCGCCGAAAACGGCAAGGGGGAGTTTTGCCATAAGCGAAATGACAAATCGTATGTATG
>DUUG01000348.1 GCA_012841675.1 Clostridiales bacterium | reverse complement strand
GGAAGATGGATCGTGTTGAAGCCTGCCGGCGTAAGTTGGTTCCTGTTGTAAGCCGCCACCTGGGGAAACGGCGCTTTGGATCAGCAGCTTTGAAAGCTGCGGCACATCGTTACGTTGTAATGCTTCCGCCACGTCGACCCACAACACTTCGCTGTTTTCGTTGCCGTTCGACTTCGCTTCGCCGGAAAGGTAGTCTGCCTGGAAAACCACATGCCAGTTCGCGGGTGTTGAAGCGGATGCCGATAATGTCCCTCGGCTTGACCCGCACGCCTGTTTCCGCCCCAGTATGTGTGCCGGGCGAGCAACACTTTCCCGTCTCGTATGACCACGGCGGCCACGCTTTGGCCCCAGTTGGTGTTTCGTGCATGCGAATCCCTCCCCATAACACAAAATCCGCAGAAAAGGCTCTCTGCGGATTTTTGTAGATTAATCGATGTCCTCAACAACCCGCTCCGGCGGGCGATCCAGCACAAAGGGGTCGCGCAAAATATACTTCATCATTTTTAGGGCAGAAGCAAAGTAGAACCCGTCGCATATGCGTTCGTCGGTTACCAATGTAATGTCTACATATCTCTCTTGCTTCACTGTGCCGTCGTCTTTCAGAACGTTTCTCTTCTGTTTTGCGCCAAAGGAGCAGAAAATCGGCACGTTTCCGAAATCGTACAAATGGTGAAAAATAGGCGGAATGCCTAATGACCCCATGGAGGTGATGAAGAAGGAACCGTGGAACGGGGAAACCTTCGTTAAGAAGCGGGGCAGGAGGCCAAAATAGTCTAAAAGATTTAAGAGCCAGACCGCAAATTTCATGACAAGCCTAGGAATCTTGCTTAAAATCTTGGCCGTATTATCAAAGTCGCCGCCGGGATCGTTTCGATAGCCTTCTACCAATTTGGAAAACTTGTTGTACACATCTGTTGCAGTATCCCAGGGGGAAAATTCGGCTTTCACAATCGTTTCAGGAGATTCCAGCGTCATTTCCTTTTTTATGGTAAGGATTACTTCGACGGTGTCCCGTGCATAGATCCGCTGCCCGGACACAAAGCGGTTTAAAGCGGGGCGTTCGGCCACCGTCCGCAGATAGGTGGCGATGAGGACATGCATAAGGCCAAAGCCTTTTAAGCCGTCATTCCGCTTTTTTCGGATAAATTTCTCAACCTTCTCAAGCTCGATGGTATCGCGAATGAAATTCTGGGCGCCGGAACGATGCTTCATTATAAAGGGGGAAACTTTCGCAATAGGATCTAAACTACGCAGCAATCGGCCTTCTTTACGGTCGCCAAAGCGCCGTTTCCTTTTTTTCTCCATCGTATTTTCCTTTCTAATCTTTATGAGTGTCCCGATGCCAGTTGACTTGCCGTAAGGCACCTCATTTTGACAAGAGGTATCAATCGAACGAAGCACGGCACTTTTCCATTTCCAGTATAACACAAAAAACATGGAAAGCATATAGGAAAATTGAAAAACAAAATAAAATATGCAAATACGGCATTGGCTCGGGCCAATGCCGTATGCAAATGAAAATT
>DUUG01000347.1 GCA_012841675.1 Clostridiales bacterium | reverse complement strand
TTTTGCGTTTGTTTTGCTTTTCTCCAAAAGAGGAAGGAAATCAGCCGCGCGGACAGAAACGCAATCAAAAGACTTACCGAAACGTCTGATAAGAAGTGAGCGCCCGACATCATCCTTGCCAACGCCACTAAAAGCGTAAACGCCAGAGGGCCCAACAGAAGCGCCACTCTGTATTTATGTAATTTCTCAAAGGCGTTGGGCAAAGCCGTTAATAAAAACAGCCCGCCGGCAAACCCCACATGCCCCGAAGGGAAGGACTTTCCGTTGTCTAAGCCCCAGCGGTACCAAGGAGAAAATCCCGAGTTATTCGCCGTTTCGATAACGTCCCGATACCGCATCCGGCCTGCAACAGACTTCAGAATTTCGATTAAAAAGGTGGTAAACAGGAACACGACAACGGCGTACAGCGCAAACCTTCGTAAGCTTTGGAAAGTCTCCTTCGGCACGGCCGAAAGCAGCCACAGAAATCCCACCGCCGATAAAACGGCAAACACCATTTCAAACAGCGACCGATAATCGTCGTCGGGCAGCCATTTCCCTCCGATTTTCTCCCAAACGGCATAGAAGGTAAGGATAGTCGCTGCAAACCATACGATTCTCCAAATCACCCTCGCCCATGCACGCTCTGCCACCGGCTTTGGCGGCGCATAGAAGAAGACCATGGCCGCAAAGGGCAAAAACAAATACCCCGGCATCTCGCCGATCCGGTCTAAAAACACGGCGAAGGCAGATTTGGGCGCGTTGACCGCTTGGTTGATCCCCATGTCAAACAGCGAGCCCAGGATTAGAAGGAGGATGCCAAGCCCCGCTACCATCCAATCCCAATGGCTCCATACGGCGACTCTCTTTTGGCTACTTTCTGCTTTTTTCACCATACTTTCACCTCTCCCAATTAATAATTGCTATCTATATTATTTATATATAGCCACTATTTATATCTTATGCCTTTTATGCTTACACCCGGTTAGTAGTCGCGGTTGCCGTTTGCGGAAGATACAATGAAACGCAGGCTATGAGAAACTCATAGCCTGCGTGGTTGCTGGCAGATCCTTACTGGCGGAACACCTTATCAAGTTCTGCCTGGATAGCAGCCTCATAAGATTCTGCTGCCTGGGCAGGCGTCATAAGTCCCTTATAGATCTTGTCATACATATCATAACGGGTCAGCTGGTACATATCATAGCTGCACTTGGCAATGTTCATCAAAGCGTTGGGCAGCAGATAGTCAAACAGCATTTCCATGGCTTGCTCGTCACCGCGCAGGCTCTCCAGAATGAACTCTCTGAATTCATCCATGTCGTGGAGGTGCATACCAATCTCATTCATGATCTTGGCGCTGTTCTCCCAATCTTTGTTAGAAGTGGGGCAGACAAACGTGTCCACGTCGACCATGTTGACCATGTAGTGGTCTACATCGGGGCCCTTGGGGATGGGAAGCAAACCTACATCATCGGTCATCCGGAAGGTGCCGCCATCGCCAAAGTTGGGACCATACAGTCCGGCAAAGGCTGCCCGACCTTCATAGAAAATGTCGCGACGGCCGCCGCGTCCGGGTACTGCTTCGCCTTCCAGGGGAATCTGAACCTGCGGGTCACCGGAAATGTGGTTCATGAATTCCAAAGACTTAATGAGCTTCGGATCGGAAAGTTCGGCATACCATCTGCCCGTGCCTTCTTCCTGCAGGATAGGACCGGTGCCGTTGGACCAGATTTCATTTCCGTCACAGTCTAAAGCCACGCCCCAAATGTCGTTAACGCCGTCACCGTCAGTGTCTTCACTTACCTTGCGGGCGATTTCCAAGAACATATCATAGTCCCATTTTCCATCGCGAACCGCTTGATACAGCGCATCAGGGTCATAGCCGGCTTCCGACACAAGCCGCTTGTTAAAGGCATACACATGACCAAAAGCCATCTGGTCATATTTGCCGGAGATGTCACAAGCCCAGATATGGCCGTTTAACTCGGTCATCTTCGTATAATACTGGTGGAAGTTGTCTTCGTTGAAAAGATCCAGACCAGCATTCAGCATATCCTCGGAATCCAGGGGCCACAGACCGCCCATAACGGATACAGGAATCCATGTGGACTGACGAACTCTGTAAAAATCGGCGACCTTTGTGCCAGACATAACGGAGGGGATCAAAACATCCAGACCGTCGTCTTGCGAGACCAGGTCTACAAAAGTGATCTTGCAGTCAAACTTATCTTCGATATCGGCGTAAATCTGTTTGAAACAATGTGTTTTAAGTATTTTCACATATACTATAACTTATTGAAATATAAATGTCAAATGTAATTTTCTTGTTTTTTCAGACTTTATAATTGCACTTTTCGGACTAAAATCTCCTATATGAAGAAAGCATAAAGATTTATTGCTTTCCTTGTTAATTTTTGTCATTCTGTTTTGTTCACCTTTTTATTCCACATTAGCTTTTTCCCCGCCTGGAATAGTTTATTTTTCCGTGTAAAAAAATAGAACACAAAACAAAAAATTGAGCCGGGCGCGTAGGTCCCCGGCTCAAATTGCACAGTGTACTTGGGAAAGTTCGGCTATTAAGCTTTTTTGGTAAAGGCGTTTACAATCACAAGGAGCACCGTTGCTCCTAAAACGGCCACAAACAGACTCCAGAGATTGAATCCGGTGATGCCTTGGCCGCCGATTAAATTCATAATCAGGCCGCCGAGAAAACCACCGACAATACCTACCAGAATATTCTTGCCGGCACCCATTTTTTTATTGTTGCCGGTTATCATACTGGCAAGCCATCCGGCCAAAGCGCCGATAATGATCCATCCAATTATTCCCATATAAACCTCCTAAGCGTTATTTCATAATAGAGAAGGAACCCTTCCCCGATTCCCGAAATCATCCCGCATTCCGGAATCAAATAGAAACTTTGCGCCTATAGCTCATTATTTTCGCTTTTGCTTTTTTTATGCATGAAACATAGCTTGACGTTTAAACAAAAGCCGTTATAATGAAAGAAGCTTAACCAGTCTTTGCAAACGGAGGAAACAAATGGAGCTCTTTTATGAGGAAAATCGGTTTTATGCTATGGATACAAAGGGCAGCCTGCTTGCCGAAATCACCTTTCCGTTTACGGCGCCCGGCAAGGTAGACATCAACCACACCTTTGTGGACGCTTCCCTGCGCGGACAGGGCATTGCCGATTTACTCATGCAAGCGGCGGTCGAGAAAATTAGAAAGGAAGGCTGGCTTGCTACCACTTCCTGCTCCTATGCGGCAAAATGGATGGAAAAACACCCTGAGCATTCCGAGCTTTTGGCGAAATAACAATTTTGGATAAAATAGAAGGGATGTGCTGTTATGTCCGCTCCCCAAGGTTACCGGCTTGTTTTTGAAGACCAGTTTGAAGGCTCCGCCTTAAACACCGACTGGTGGGCTTATCGCGGTACGGGGCCGCGCCGGGCAGGGTTTAACGCGCCCAGTCAAGTAAAGGTGCAAGACGGCAAGTTGATTCTTTCCGCGGAATATCTGGAAAACGGAGAGTTCGGCCCCGGCTGGTATTCGGGCATGATCCATTTAAAGCAACGCTATACCCGCGGTTATTTTGAAATCCGCTGCATTTGCTCGGAAGCCCTGCCGAAAGACAGCTTTTGGAGTGCTTTTTGGCTGCAGGCGCGCAATCCTTATAATGCGGAAATTTCCCGCGGCGGGCCGGGCGGCGCCGAAATCGACATTTTCGAAGCCTTTTTCATCAACGGGCAGACCTCTATCGAGCAGAATATCCACTGTAAGGGTGTCACCGGAAGCACATCCGGCCCTAACCAAACAGACCATTTGCGCGTTGGCGTCTTTGCCGTGCCTAATTTGTGTTCCGATTTCAACGTTTTCGGGCTGGAATGGAATGAAGAAGAGTATATTTTCTACATAAATGACGAAATCGTCTCCCGCACCAGTTATGGAAACGGCGTTTCCGAAGTGGATGAAGAAGTCATTCTTTCCTTAGAAATCCCGGGGAAAATTGGACATGAAAAGGGCGATGTCAGAGAATTTATCATCGATTATATCCGAATTTATCAAAAAGTATAAGTGGAAACTGCCGAGGCATGGCGCCTCGGCAGTTTTTGTAAACAAGCCACTCACTTAAAAGGCCTGCTCAAGATCATAAATCAGATCATCCACATGCTCAATGCCAACGGAAAGACGGATGGTGTTGGGCTTAATCCCTGCGCTTTGCTGCTCTTCCGCGCTCATCTGGGAATGAGTAGTAGTAGCCGGATGGATGACAAGGGATTTGGCATCCGCCACGTTGGCCAGCAATGAGAAAATCTGCAGCCTGTCGATGAAATCTTTTGCTTCCTGTGCGCCGCCTTGGATTTCAAACGTAAAAATGGAAGCGCCGCCCTTGGGGAAATACCTTTCATACAGCGCCTTGTAGGGGCTATCCGGCAGCGAGGGGTGGTTGACCCGCTCCACCTTGGGGTATCGGGACAGGAAATCCACGATTTTCAGCGTATTTTCCACGTGCCGCTCCACACGCAAAGACAGGGTTTCCAGCCCCTGCAGGAACAAAAACGAGTTAAACGGCGAAAGGGCCGCACCCGTGTCTCTCAAAAGTGTGACGCGCGCTTTGATGATATAAGCCAACTCGCCGGCGGCTTCCGTAAAGCGAACGCCATGATAGCCCGGCGCCGGTTCTGTCAGACAAGGGAACTTGCCGGAGCCGGCCCAATCAAATTTGCCGGCATCCACAATAACACCGCCGATAGAAGTGCCGTGCCCGCCGATAAACTTGGTAGCGGAATGCACCACAATATCCGCGCCGTGCTCAATGGGGCGGAGCAGATAAGGCGTGGCAAAGGTGTTGTCTACAATCAGCGGAATCCGGTGCCCATGGGCCACCTCCGCCACGGCGGCAATATCCACCAAGCTAGCGTTGGGATTGCCGATGCTCTCGACGAAAATGGCTTTTGTGTTGGGACGGATGGCCGCTTCGAAGCTGCCCTTTTTATCCGGGTCGACAAACGTCACTTCAATGCCGAATTCCTTTAACGTATGCGCAAAAAGATTGTATGTACCGCCGTACAAGGTGACAGCCGAAACAATATGGTCCCCCGAATGGGCAATATTCTGGATGGCATACGTAATCGCCGCCGCGCCGCTGGCCAACGCCAAAGCAGCCGCACCGCCTTCCAAGGCTGCCACGCGTTTTTCAAACACGTCGGTGGTGGGATTCATAATGCGCGTGTAGATATTTCCCGTTTCCGTCAATCCAAAGCGAGCCGCCGCGCTGTCAAAACTGGGAAAGACGTAGGATGTGGTCTGGTAAATGGGAACAGCCCGCGCATCCGTAGCAGAATCGGGCATCTCCTGTCCCATGTGGAGTTGGAGTGTCTCGAACTTCAGCTTTCTTTCTACTGACATTTTGAATCCCTCTTTCTTTTTATAGAATTATATGAAAATTCCCGATCCGGCCGGTTTTGCTTCGTCCCGTTTGCCCTGCCCTCGTTCTAATAGGCTGTGGCGACTAAAAAACGAAAATTGCATAACCGGAGGATCCGGAAAATTCTTTCTCAAAGCATATCCAAAAGGTTTTAGATATATTACAGATAAACGCTCACTTTTACACTATGTATTTTGATTATTTATTCGCAGACAAAATTAGTCAATTTTTGTTAACCTTGACTAACTCATTCAAAAAACACGCCGGTTGTTTCTTTTCTATTTCGTTATAATCGGTTTATGACATGTTTACTTCATATCTTCCAGTCTATCAACTATGATTTTATCCGACTTAAAACAAAGAAACTCGCCGACGCTTCGGCGGGTTTTTCACTTGGGCTTATCTCTCCATGGTCACAAACGTACCGGTATCGATACATGGCACCATCCGACGTTGACAATTTTGATTTTTCAATACTCCGCAGGTCTTTCCCGCAGGAACGACATAGCGCCCACTACCTTACGGAAGGCCGGAAACATACACCGGGTTATAACTTGACATGCCCAAGAAACGCATTTCGCTGTGTTCCTGCAGAAGTTAAACAAAAAAGCAGGGCATTAAGCCCTGCTTATATCCTGCTTTTTCAAATTCGTGTCTGCGAATCCTTTATGGCCGCTCGCGCATTTCTCCGGCAGCCTTCTTCCCGGATTTTGCCTTGCCCTGAATTTCCGGAACAGGCGGAACCGTGTTTTTCAGGATTTTTATCCCCAATGTATCGGAACCGGGTTTTTTCATTCCCTTCTTCGTTATATTCTCACCTCTAAGCATATCATTCGCAGGTTGCAAAAAAATATGTAAGAAATAAGGCTTAGAATTTCACCGGACAAACTTTTGTATAACCGGTTTGCCAATCCGGCCTGTCACCGCAGCAATGCCTCTATGGTTTTTTCGTAATCGTCCTCAATCATCGTGATCGGGTTGCCAAATTCCTTACAGCCTTGAATGTAATGCCGATTTTGCCGTTTCAGCAGCTCCACCGCGCAGTATACGTCATCCATCCTCTGCTCTATATCCGAGCCGTGTTCCAAAATACTATCAAAATGCAACTCAATAATACGTCTCGGACATGGCAAGGCAAATATACCTTATTTTCGGCAGATATTCAGAAGTAAAGTCCTTCTGCCAATCAAACGGAATATAACACCCCTCAACTATTACGTGCTGTTTATTTTCAATCGCCGTTTTTAACATCTCGCGCACAACCGGCCAAAGATAGTCGGTCAGCCCCTCGTCATCTTCGACAGTCAAGCTTGTATATCCGCTTCTAATGAGTCCCATTTTCAAATGGTCCATCGAAAGGTACGGAATCTGCAGCTTTTCCAAAAACCGCTGAGCCAATTTCTCCATAATAGTATTATAATACAGTAATTCAGGAAAATCTTTTCCTCTTTATTTTCTTTTGAAGCATCCATTTTCTGAGAAGCTGCACGACTTTTGAACGACTTTTGGCCCGAAACCTTCCGTTTTGCCCTGTTTGTGTCTTGCGCCATTTTCTTTTAACCAGGGATAAAACCGATCAAATATTGCCAAAAATAACAAAAAACCGGCAAACCATCACTTTTATCCTGTGATAGGTTTGCCGGTCAATTTGGTGGAGACGAAGAGGATCGAACTCTCGACCTTACGGATGCGAACCGTACGCTCTCCCAGCTGAGCTACGTCCCCAAAATGAACTTTTAAGCGGTTGCAAAAACGCAAACAGCTCTAGTTAGAACATTAAAAATTATAGCAATTATCCCATACAAAGTCAAGTCCTAGATCTGGAAACGCTACAAAAAATCCCCCGCCTATTATGCCACCAGGCACAATAAGCGGGGGATACTTATACAAAACAAACGCAAAGATCAGCCCTGCGCGCCGCTTAAATACAGCTCAAGCAAGGTTTTCGTGTTTTTATCAAATCCTGCCGTGTATAAATACTCTTTTAGCCGGCTGGCCGTTAAAGTTCCGGCGGCAAGCTGTGACAAAAGTGACGTGGCCAAGGCCTGCACCTGGGCGGCGGAAAGCGAAATCCCATCGCCCTTTTCTTCTTTTTTCTCGTCATAGGCGGCAATCGCCTTTTCAATCAAATAGTCATGCCCCGCCGTGCCGTATTTGTCCGCATACATTTTTCGAACGGAATCCGAGCCCAAATATTGCAAAAACTCCTGAAACTTGTTTCCGTTTTTATAGAATGTATTAGCAAGAGAACGGGCTTCCCGGTCCAACTCCGCCTTCTGTATGGCAGAAAGCGAGGCGGCCTTCTCCGGCTTATCACTTGAATTGCCCGTTGTGGATTTAGCCGTTGCGGAATTTTTCGATGCTTCTTTGGCTTTCGCCGCATCCTTTTCCAGCGTATAGGCCCGGTTCCACAAGGCGTCCTCCCGGGCGGCTTCATAATTTTTCTGCCGCCATTCTTCCGCCAACCGGTTTTCCTCCGCCCGAAGGGCTAAACTCTGCTCCGTATTGTACTGCGACAATCGCTGCTTTGCCATTTCCGCCGCTGCTTGCTGTTCCGCCACCTTTTGCGCCGTTTTCTGACGCAGAATCTGCTGTTCCAGTTCGGCTATTGCCTTGCTGCGCGCCCGTTCGTTCTCGCCGAGCTGCTCCTGATAGGCCGTTTCATAGGCGGAAGCAAGCGTGTCGGCATAGCCGGAATGGTAAAGCCCCGTGGAAGCAAGCCGATTGGCCAAAGCCCCCTGTCCCGTACGATAGGCCTGGTACGCTTTTCTTGCCAGCTGATCATATTCCCTTTGTATATCCGGCTTCTGCGCAAGCAACGCGCTTATTTCTCCCTCGGCGGACAAAACGCTTGCCTTTCGGGCAGCGTTTTCATACTGCGACAAAAGCCCGCCGGTAGCCACCCTGTCATTGTAACTCCACGCCGGCACAGCCGCAGCCGCCATATTTGCTGTATTTGTGCCGACTTTATCCAGTCGAACGCTTCCCTGATCCGTTAAAAGAAAGGTGCCTCCCAGCGTAGGCACCACACTTCCCACGGGAATGCGCTTGGAAAGCGCCTCATCCTCAAATACGCGCCCGTCAAAGGCATAACCAAGCTGTTCGCCCCGGATCGGGTCGTAATATTTTTGCCTTGTTATGCCTGCCTTTTTTCCGCTGGCCGTTTCCAATGCCATACGGTTTCCTCCTTACAGTATAATTTTTTTGATTCCCTCGGCCCGGAGACGGGAGATCAGATCCTCCAAGCGGATTTCCTCCGGCTGGCTGGGCGCAGGCGGCACATACATAACCCCCGGAAGCTTGCCCCACTGCCGCCAGCCCCGCTCTGACAAATCGGTTTCCACGACGCCATGGTCAATCCCTCTCGCTTCCACCACCCGTCCGTTTCCAACATACACGCCCACATGCCCGTCCTGATGCACCAAAAGCCCTTCCATTTCCGGAAGTGAGCCAATATTCCCCGTTTCCGTGCAAAGAGCCAGCATGCCGTTGGCCGTTGTGTCCGGAATCCCGCGGGTGGCGTAATAGCGCAATACCCCGTCTCCGGCGTTGCCCCACAAAAAGTGCTTCACCAGCCCCACACAGTCGTAGACTTTCTTTCCTATAAGCGTCCGGCATTTGGCCACATAGGCAGTCGTGTAATGGTTGGGATACAGGCTCTTAAGCTGCGCCAGTCTCCCCTCCGTCAATGTATATCCAAGCCCGCCCCAAACATAGCCTGACCCGACTTGTGCCTTGCAAAGCTTGGCAAGCTGCTCTCCCATCATGTCTTGTCCACCCCTATTCCTTTTTCCCGCTCTGCTTAATCAGTTGATGACCATACACAGCCGTCGCCGCGCAGAGAATCCCCTGAACCGTGCCGGAAAACAATGTCCCAAGCCATTCCTCCGCCGTTGTGGGCAGCCGCTCCGCCACACTCCATAGCAGCGCCAAGACAATGCCCGCCAATCCAAGCAGCAGAGGGATCATTTTATCTTTGATAAGTGCCGCCTGCTTAAGCATCCGCCCCAGCGCCATTAAAACAGCCGCAAGGATCAACAGTTCTGAATTAATATACTCTATGAGATCGTGTTCCACATTATCCCTCCTAAATGGCAACCAGCATGGTGACCACCGCGGACACAACCGCCCCGGTGGCCGCGGAAAGCACCCGGTCAATCCAAGCGGCAGGCCGGCCTTCAAGCCGGCCAATCCGCTCCTTTTGCTCCGACAATTGTGCCGAATGCTGTTTTAGAATTTCCGCCATTTGCACCGAAAGAGCCGTGATTTTCTCCAAACCCTGTTCCAGCCGGTCAAACCGCTTCTGATCCCGGTTAAACCGCTCGTCGGTCAACTGGCAGCGGCCCATAAAAACCTCTTTGCTGACAGTTTCCATGGCTTACCCCTCTCCCGGATGTGCGCCGACCCACGCCGCAAGCTCGGCATACTCCTGCTCCGTTATGCGCCGGAACGAGCGATACACATCCAGCATCTCCAAAATAACACCTTTGTCATAGTTGCCTCGCCCGATAATTCTCCGTATCAGTTGATAAATCAAGTAGCTTCCTCCTTACAATTTGCTTTCTAAAAGCAAAAGCCGCATCTCATGCTCCGCCAGCAGCATATCCCGCTGAATATCTTCATCCGGCAAAGCTTCCGCCGGCGCAAAATACGTGTCCGAAACCTGCACAGTTTCTCTTGACAAGCCGAAAACGCCTATCCGAACCACCTGAATTTCCATTAGGCACTCCCCTTCTCCAAACCCAGTAATACAATCTCATTCAGCTCCACATTTCTGCTTCCCGAAAAGTTATGCAAAATCATCTCAATGGAAGAAAACTCTGCCCCTTCCGCCAGCCAATAAGATCCAAAAGACAGCCCGGTCACCATTTTGTTGGAAATCTGAATCTGCGTCTGCACATGCCTGCCCAATGGTGTAAACTGCGCACAAATGGACAAAGGCATGGTTTCCGAGATGATATAGGGCACAAAATCCATAAGAACAGTGTTGTAGCTATACGCTTTGGTCCAATACGGTGTAGAGCTTGAATCCGCCGCATGAATCGCCATCAGCGTCGTTCCTGCATAGGAAGCCGAGGCATCGTTGTTGATTCGAAAACGTAGCCTCTCATTTCCGTATGAAATATAGGCATTTCCTTGGGCAAACAGCATAAACTGCCGGTATCG
>DUUG01000346.1 GCA_012841675.1 Clostridiales bacterium | reverse complement strand
TCTGGGCGGGTATGCCAAAGACCTTTCGTCGCTTATCAAAGGCCCCTTTCAGGACAACGGCATAGCAAGGCTTATGATTACGATTTTGGCAATGCTTGTTTCTTTTGCGTTGGAACTTTTCTCTTGGGCGGTAAAGAAATCTGCCAAAACAAAGGCAAACAAGGAAACGGATACATTTGCATAGGCCATGCGCGAAAGGGAAAAGGGCCTCCCATGCGCTAACAAACAATACCCACCGAAAATATTTTCGGTGGGTATTTTCATAGGTAAAACCCTTACATGCCGCTTGCTTGGATGATTTTTTCTACTTCTGCTATCACGCCGGGCAGGGTTTTGGATTCTGTTCCTTCCAAGACAAACACGGGAATCCGGGCAAACGGCGCGGCAAAATTCTCAAGCCGCTGACCGCCGGCGTAGGTTTTTCCCGAGAACAGGCAACGCCACGTTCCCTTGGGCAAATACACATCCCGCTTTTCCGTATCCTGCAATACGGGGGCCACCAAAATCCCCTCCCCCAGCATGAATTGGTCTTCAATGTCAAACAAAGCTTCGTCGGCAGGGTCGTGGAAATACAGGTTGCGCAGAACCGGGTTGCCCGTTTGGGAGGCAATGGCGCATTGTTCCAGCAGATAGGGCCGCAAGGCCTGGTGGATTTCGCAATACACCCGGTAAATATCCACAATTTCCGGCGCAAAATCGTAAGGCCTTGTTACCGTGCCGTGGGTTTGCATATTCAATGTAAAGGCACCCATTTGCGCGCCGCGGATGAAAACTTTGCTTTCCGGGTTTGCGCTTTCGTCTTCGGCTGGGCGGTAAGCGGAAAGGTCGTGGGTGACAAAGGGAATTCCCGACAAAGAACAGCTTAAAAGCCCCGTTAAAATGGCCGGCAAAAAGCGCCACTCCCGCCGTTGGTCTCCCAGCCACATGAACGGATACCGCTGGGTTCCGATGCCGCCGCCCCGGGAAAAACAGCCGCCGTCTTTGCCGTTTTTGGTAAACGTTCGATACGCCAAGGTGTTGTAAACCACCGGATACCAATGGTGAGCGCCGCTTTCTGAACGGCCGTCGTAAAAGTTTAGAGGAATGTGTTCAGGAAATTGCTCGCAAAAATCAATTTTCGCCCCGTCAATGCCAATTTCTTGGGTCAGCATCGTCCAAAGGCCGTCGTACCACCATGCTCTTGCTTTGGGGTTGGTAATATCTAGAAACGCCACTTTACGGGGATTGGGCGAGTCCGCCGGGTTATAGGAATCCGTTTCAGGCAGAAGCACTTCGCCGGTTTCCGCGTGGGAAACGGAATATTCTTTGCGATAGCCGAAGGGGTCTTTTTCTTCCTCCCGGGCGTAATACCGGCCGCAGCCTTCCCACACCAAAACGCGCTTATCCATAGCATGCAGCTTTTTGACGAGGGTTTTCAAATCGTCGTGAGAGGCCGGGTCATACACGGGCCACCCTTCAATGACAACCGCGTCCCAAGGAAGCCGGTGACGTTCCATATCTTCGATCATGGCTTCCACGCCGGCAAGGGTTGCCAGCTCTTTCGTTCTGCCGTGACGAGAAACGAATATGCCAAGCTGCCACGAAAAAGGCATGGGGGAAAAGCCCGTTAACTTCGAATATGCGTTGAGCGTGTCTTTCGGATGGCTGTTGACGAACACATATAAATCCACGCCCACGGCCGCCGTAATTTTCCACCGGTCGGGCTCTGTATGCCCTAAATCTAAAAGAGAACGTTCGAATTTATTATAAAACAAGCCATACCCCTCCGTGCTTAACACAAGCGGCACGGGGGCATAGCTGTTTCCTTCCGTTTTGCACCATTTGTCGATGGACATGATATCCACCAATTTACCCCGCTGGTTCACACGGTTAAACCGTTCGCCGGTGCCGTATAGCCTTTCCTTCGGGGTTAAAACTCCTTCGATGCGTATGCCTTCGGGGGTTTCCATCAGAGTATCCAGCAGGGCGGCCGTTTTTCCGTCTTCCTTTTGGAAAGTAAGGGAGAAGGGCTTCAACGAAAGCACAACTTTTCCGTTTCCGCCGGAAATTTCGATGCAGTTGTCGCCGGTCAGAAAGCAAAGAGGTAAAGCCGTGTTATCTGGTGTCTCGCCCAAATCGGTGGCCAAAATTTGCGCCGCGCCGGGGGCGATGGTAGCCGGTTTTCCGTTTTTCAGAGGAACGGAAAGAAGCCGAAACGCTTTTTCGCCGCTGCAAAGAAGGCGAAATCGTCCATTGGTGCCGTTTTCCGACGCAAGCGTGAAATCCAGTGCATTCGGTCTTGGAAACACGCTTGCAACGCGTTGTTTTTCCATGGGTCTCCTCCTCCGTTTGACGGTGATTTGCTTCTACTTACAAAAACGGGCATAACCCCGTGGTTATGCCCGTTAGTTTCTTTAGAAAGGACCGGAAACGGATTTGCCAAGTCTTGCGGATTCGAATGCCGCGTCGATGACTTTCATAACGCGCAGCGACTGCTCGGGTTTGACAATCAGTTCGGCGCCGTTATTGATAACATCCAGAATATTCTTGTAGTAGTCGGACCAGTCGGTCTGCACTGTGGGCAGGGGATCCTCTTGGATGGTTTCCTTGCGGCGAGGGGCCATGGTTCTGGTGGGACCGGCTTCGGTGTAGACAATGCTTTCTTCCCAAACCGTGCCGTCGTCCTTGGCGCGGACGATTTTGCCGTTGCAAGCCCAGTCTTTCACTACGAGAGTGGCTTCGTCGCCATGCACCTGCCAGCGGGGCAGGGGGATGAAGCAGTATGTATCCACCTGCACATGGGCCGTCAGACCGTTTCCAAAGGTCATATACAGCTTGAAGTTGTCATCGCACTCAGTGTGATGCACGTATTTCAGGTCGGCCATCAATTCCACAACGGGAGAATCAATGAGCCACATAAGCTGGTCAATCAGATGGATGCCCCAGTCGTACAGCATGCCGCCGCCGTTGACCTTCGCGCCGCGCCAGCCGTGCAATACGCCGCCGGAGCCCTGTACACGGGATTCAATGTAGAAGGGCTTGCCAATCAGATTCTGTTCCAGAGCGGCCTTGACAATGCGGAAATCCTTGTCCCAACGGCGGTTCTGGTGAACGGCAAAGGTTAAGCCCGTCTCTTTTTTAACGGCAATAATCTCCTCAAGCTCGGCCGCATCCATGGTAACCGGCTTTTCGCAGACCACATGTTTTCCAGCACGCATTGCCGAAATGGCCAAATCCTTGTGGAAGTTGTTGGGTGTTGCAATAGTTATCATCGTAACTTCTTTGTCGGCCAGGATTTCCTCAAGCGACGTATGCGCCCGCAGACCGTTTTCCTTTGCCAACTCAAGCCGTTCGGGACGAACGTCAAATGCTGCGACAACCTCGAGCCCGTCAACTCTGTCGCGGACGTTCTTATGGTGCCATTCTCCCATGCCACCATATCCGATAATCCCTAGTTTGTGTACCACTTGGATCTCTCCTTTTGCATCAATTGCGGTTTCCCCGCCCCGAATCTATACTGGTAATCGACTCTTTACCTTCCTCATTATAACCCTTTCAAATTTTAAATTCAAGCGTTTTAGTTTCTTTATTTTACCATTGGCAGACGGTTTCTGCGCTTAAACATCGGCCGTTATTGTTCAAAGTGAACAATACGCCGCAAAGAGGGCCGTCTCCCGACGCTGTTTGATAGCGGCGGTTGACTCCGTCCGTCAAAAAACCTTCTACGGAGGTTTCAGGTTTCACGCCGATAACCGAGTCTATGGGCCCGGTCATGCCGGCATCGGTAATATATCCTGTGGAGCCGATGAGTCGGGCATCATTGGTCTGCACATGGGTATGCGTTCCGAAAACGGCGGAAGCCCGCCCGGACAAATGCCATGCAAAGGCGGTTTTTTCGCTGGTCGCTTCCGCATGGATTTCAAAAATCACACCGTCTGTCTGCCCCTCCCACCGGGCAAGCAGCCGATCCGCACAGGTAAAGGGATTTTCGGCCATGAGGTCCATATGGACACGGCCTAACAAAACGGCAACCCCCAAGCGGAAAACGCGGCCGCCCTTGTCGATGGAGAAAATCTTCGCGCCTTGCCCGGGCAAGGAAGAAGAAAGGTTGGCCGGGCGCAGGATATAGCTGTTTTCGTCTAGGAAGGAGGCGTTTTCCCGGCGGCCAAAGGCGTGATTTCCCAAAGTGATAACATCTACGCCGGCGGAAAAAAGGGCTTCGGCTTGGTCGGGGTTGATGCCGAAAAGGGCGGCGTTTTCGCCGTTCACAATGGTAAAATCCACGTTTTTTGCCCTTTTCAAAGGCCGCAGACGCTGTTCTACAATGGAAACACCGGCAGAACCGCATACATCGCCTATACAAAGGACCGAAATGGTTTTTTCTTCCGCCAACGCGGACACTCCTTCCATAAAAAACGACCAACCCCGTTTAAAACGGGGTGGCCGCCTTGCTTATTCATCTACTTCGTCCAGCGTTTCTTTTACCTGTGCCTTGCCTCTTGGAGTGAGGAGCAATCGACAGTCAGAAGCGCTGTAGGTGGCGGGAGCGGCCTCCGGTTTTTGATCCAGCCGAACCTTGACAAGCTGCTTTAGGAGCATGACCTCCGTTACCACACCGCGCCCGTCCGGCGTTTCCACAATGGCATCCACAGAGGGAACCGTGCGCGAAAGCTCCTCGTAAGCGGCCTGCTCATATTTCAAGCAGCACATCAAACGGCCGCAGGCGCCGGAAATCTTTGTGGGATTTAGAGACAAAGACTGCTCCTTGGCCATTTTGATGGAAACGGGGTGGAATTCGTTTAAAAACGTAGAACAGCAGAACGTCCGGCCGCAAATTCCCACGCCGCCCAGCATTTTTGCCTCGTCCCGGACACCAATTTGGCGAAGCTCGATTCTTGTGCGGAAAATAGACGCCAAATCTTTCACCAGCTCGCGGAAGTCAATGCGACCGTCGGCGGTGAAATAGAACAAGATTTTGCTTCCGTCAAAGGCATATTCCACATCCACCAGATGCATTCCCAATTTGAGGTGGGCAATGCTCTTCTGGCAGATGGCAAAGGCCTCTTTTTCCTTGCGGCGGTTTTCCTCCGCCGTGGCAATATCCTCCGGTGTGGCCAGGCGAACGACCTTTCTCAAGGGCGCCACCAGTTCAGATTCGTTTGCCTGGCGGTTTTCCACCGCCACTTCGCCAAGCTCCAGCCCCCGGGAAGTTTCTACAATCACTTGTTGCCCCAGGGAAACGATCATCCCGTCGGGGTCAAAATAATATATCTTGCCGTTTTCTTTGAAACGGACACCAATTATCTCGGTCAAAACAGGGTCCTCCTGCATCTATAAAGTACGGCGGCATGCTGTATAGAAAGCCGCAGCGGCAGCCGCCGGTAAATTGCCGCCGGGCATAAAGAGTTTGCTTTGCTCGTAGGCATACATGGCCGCATCGTAAAGCGCCATCAGCCGGGGAACGGAAAATCTCGCCGCAAGCTTTTGCGCAAGCTCTTTATATGGGGGAAAAACAAACCCCTCTCCGCCGCTTTTTAACATAACTGCGTCACGGAGATACGAAGCCACAAGCTCGAGAGTTTGGCTTATGTCTTCGTTCGTATAGCGCTCGGTTTTTATAATCGCGCAGTAAAT
>DUUG01000345.1 GCA_012841675.1 Clostridiales bacterium | reverse complement strand
GAAATGTAATATACAATCTGCGGAGCAAGGCGCCCCCAGTTAATAGAGTTGGCGCTGGACAGGCGAATTTTCTTTTCCGCAAGCTTGTTTGCAAACTTGGCATCGGTTAAAATGGCCTTCACCCCCGTCTGCGCATCGTCAAAGTTGCCGTGTACGGCGCAAACGCCCACGTTGTCGCCTTTCTGCGTAACCATCTGCAGCTCTTGCATCCGGCTAACCCCGTCTTTGGGATAAAACACGACAACACTGGTGTTTTCCACATCGGCAAAGCCTTCTAACGCCGCTTTGCCCGTATCGCCCGAGGTGGCAACCAGAATGCAGACTTTTTCGTCAATCCCCTGAATTTCCATAGCGCCGGTCAACAAATAGGGCAGCATTTGCAGGGCCATATCTTTAAAAGCGCTGGTCGGCCCGTGAAACAGCTCTAAAATGCCGGTATTTTCATCCAGGGTTACTACCGGTGCCACATCTTTATGGAAAAAAGACGCATACGCCCGTTTGGCAAAATTTCTAAGCCGCTCGGACTCATAGTCGGTCAGAAACTTTTGTAAAACGTACGCCGCTCGGTCCGGGAAGGTAAGATCCTGCAAAACCTTTATCTCCTCTTCCGACAAAACAGGCAGAACTGCCGGCGTATACAGTCCGCCATCAAGAGAAATTCCTTCCACTATGGCACGGGACGCGGAAACCGCCCCGCCGCTTCCTCGTGTACTGACGTACATAAGGTTTTCTGATTGCAGTTTTGCAGATTGCAATGGTATCACGCCTTTCCGGATTGCTGTAAGAATCGAAGCAGATTTTCATAAAATATGCCGTCTACCTCTTGTTTGGTAAACCCGGCATCTAAAAGTGCGAAGTAAAGCTTTCCCATGTCCTTGCTTTTTGTCAGCCCGGCCGGAAGCAAATCACACCCGTCAAAATCACAGCCGAGAACAATGGGTTTGGTGCCAAGGGGGGTCAGTGAAACAAAATGCCGGATATGAGCGATGACGGAAGCCAGCGCTTCCGTCTGGTTTGACCGGATTTTACGGTCATCCTCCGTCAAAAAGGGGGTGTAAAGGTTAATGCCTGTCACCCCTCCAGACAGGGCTAGGGCTCGAAATTGATCGTCGGTTAAGTTGCGCGGATGAGGACAAAGGGAATAAGCGTTGGAATGGGAGGCCAAAACCCGCCCGGAAGCAAGCTCTATCACCTGTTGGGCGCCCTTAGGGGAAAGGTGGGAAATGTCAAGCGCGACGCCAAGCCGTGTTGCCGTTTGAACATATTGCCGCCCAAGCTCGGTAAGCCCTCGCTCCGGCGCTTCCACACAGGAACCGGACAGCAAATTCGCATGGTTCCACGTAATTCCCGTCATGATAAGCCCTTGCTTAGCCGCCTGCTCTAACCGTTCCGGAGAACAGTTGAGCACTTCAGCGCCTTCGACGGATAAAAGGGCAGCGGTCTGCCCTTTTCGCGCCGCTTTTCGTACTTCCTCGGCGGAGCGGCAAAAGGCAAGAGTTTTATTTTCCCTGCACAGGTCTGTCAGTGCGGAAACGGCCCGGTCAAACCGCCCTTCCATAGTATGTATGTCCAGATCGCCGTACACGGCAAACACCTGCGCCCGCGGCGCAAACTGTTCTAAAGCCAAATCCACCGCAAGCCCGTTGCGGAAAAGGCCTTTTTCTTCCGTAATCGTGTCACAATGGGCATCAAAATACGGAATTAACATAACACATTCTCCAAATGCTCAATATGGGCAGGCTCCCCTGCCGGTCCATTGGGCAAATACACTTCAATCACATCAAACCGGGGCTGAAGCTTCGTCGGGTGTTCGGAAAGATACAGAAGTGCCGTTGCCTTGATTTTTTCCAGCTTTCTAGCCGTCACATGCTCCATGGGTCTGGCAAACGCGGCCGATTTGCGGGTTTTTACCTCAACAAAAACAATATATGCGCGATTAGTGGCAACAAGATCCACTTCTCCGAACCGGGAGCGAATATTGGCCGCCTCAATGGTATAGCCTTTGGCCCGCAGGTACCGCGCCGCCGCCGCTTCGCCTGCCGCTCCCAACAGGTTTTTCATCGCTTGCCCTCCTAGCTGATTTTTCCGGCAAGGGGCTTATGTTTTTTGAAAAAGGAAATACGGTGCATCTCGCAAAGCCCATATTGATCCACTGCCTCGTAATGGGCTTTGGTCGGGTATCCTTTGTGTCGTTCAAAGCCGTATTGCGGATATTTTTGTGCCAATTCTCTCATGTAGTTGTCCCTTGCAACCTTGGCAAGCACCGACGCGGCCGCAATAGACGGGGAAAGCCCGTCGCCTTTTGGGATGGCTTCCACCCGGCAGGAAACTTGCGGAAACTGATTTCCATCTACCAGCACACAATCGGGAGAGATGGGCTTTCCGTCTCGTGTTTGCAGGGTTTCCACCGCCCGCCGCATGGCAAGCAGGGACGCATGCAAAATATTCAACTCTTCAATTTCGGAAACGGATGCGCGGGCAATGGAAAACGCCACCGCCTGCTCCTGAATTAAATAAAAAAGCTTTTCCCGCCGCTTTTCTGTCAGCTTTTTGGAATCGTTCAGCCCGGGAAGGTCAAATTGCCGGGGCAAAATGACCGCAGCGGCAAACACATCGCCGGCCAAAGGCCCGCGGCCCGCTTCGTCTGTGCCGGCAATAAAAGAAAACCCTCTGGCATAAAGCGCTTCTTCCAGCTTGTTCTCCATCCCTATTCCCCTTTGACATCGGGAGTCGGCTCTGCAGAAGCCGGCTCTAAGGTAATCCGGCCGAGCTTTCCGCCCCGATATTCGTCAAGCAAAACGCGCGCCGTCCGTTCGCCGTCAATTTCGCCGCCTTTTATTAAAAAACCGCGCCGTCTGGCCGCCGTTTCTAACAGCTCTGCTTCAGACATATTTCCATCCGTAATGCCAAAACGCTCGGCCACCAAAGCAGGCGCCCGCTCGGCAAGTAGTGCAAGCAATCTCGCCGCCAAGGTTTCCAGGTCGAGAATATCGTCCCGAATGGCACCCGTAAAGGCCAAATGCTCGCCAACGCGCCCTTCTTCCAGCTTCGGCCAAAGCATACCCGGCGTGTCAAGCAAATCCAGCCCGCCGGACAGGCGAATCCACTGCTTTTGCCGTGTTACACCGGGGCGGTCCTCCGCTTTAGCAGCGGCTCTTCCGGACAGGCGGTTGATAAACGAGGATTTGCCCACGTTGGGAATGCCGACTACCATAACTTTTAAGTGTGCGCCTTTCATTCCTCTGGCATTCCAGCGCTCTATTTTCTCGGCCAAAGCCTCTCTTGCCAGCGGCGCAAACCCTTGGCATCCGCTTCCGCTTTTGGCGTCCACCGCTAAAGCATACAAACCAGTCGCCCTATAATAGGCAAGCCACCGCTCCGTTTCCTGCGGGTCTGCCTGATCTCTTCTGGTTAAAACCAAAATCCGCGGCTTATTCCCGACCAGCTCGTCTAAAACAGGGTTGCGGCTACTGTCAGGAATGCGGGCATCGGCCAGCTCGGCCACTAGATCAACTTTCGTGATACTTTCTTCCAGCTCACGGCGGGTTTTCGCCATATGCCCGGGAAACCATTGAATTTGCATGTGTTCTCCCTCCTGAAGCGGCGCTATTGCACCGTTCCCATCTGGTTAAAGGGGTATATCCGGAACAAAACTTGACCCAATACTTGCCGCGTATCAATGAGCCCTACTTCCGAAGCACGGCTGTCTGTGGAATAGTTCCGGTTGTCACCCATCACAAATATTTTGCCCGGAGGAACATCCAGCGGGAAAACGACATCTGCCGAACGGCTGGTTTTTTCGTTGATGTATGGTTCCACTTTCAAAACACCATCCACATACACGCTGCCCGTATTAAAATCGATGTCGACCGTTTGTCCCCCAACGGCAATTACGCGTTTTACAATCGGCTCCTTCTGAAAACTCTCCTTGGAAATCACCACAATATCGCCGGGCTTGGGGGTGTAAAACAGCTTGGAAATTATGAGCCGATCCCCTTCGTTGAGGGTTGGCACCATGGACGTGCCGATGACCCCCGTCATGCGAAACACCAGCGAAAATAACAGAACAATAAATATCAATGCCGATACAAGGGCATCGGCCCAATCAAACAACGCAGAGGCCTGTCGGTTTGATGCGGTTTTGTTCTCCGGTTTCATATACCACTTCTCCCTAAGCAAATGGGCATGGTACGAAAAAGAGAGGACAAATGCCCCCCCTGATTCGTTTCCAATTGAATTTACAGCTTTGCTCTAATGCGTGCGGCCTTACCAACACGATCTCTGAGATAGTAAAGCTTCGCCCGTCTGACGCGGCCCCTATTGACAACCTCGATTTTTTCCACAATCGGGCTGTGCAGGGGGAACACACGCTCTACGCCGACACCGTAAGAAATGCGGCGCACCGTGAAGGTTTCGCTAAGGCCGCCGTGCTTTTTGGCAATAACGGTGCCTTCAAATACCTGCAAACGCTCGCGAG
>DUUG01000344.1 GCA_012841675.1 Clostridiales bacterium | reverse complement strand
AATAAAATGCTATCGATTGACGCTGGCACTGCTGACCCCGCAACCACCATTACGTACCACCAGGCGATTTCGGATGCTGTTTCTGCCGGAGACGCCTTGAAAAGCGAACAAATTATGCGCGCCCATTTAGATATGGCCCGCGCCGATATTGCGCATTTATCGATCCTGCGGTAGTTAAAACGTTTGGTTTGCCGAAGCTTGCTTTCGGTAGCATATAAAAAATGGGAGTGAGAAAAATGAGAAAAAACGCAAGATTGTTCTGGGTTTTCCTCTGTCTTGTTATGGTTGCCTCGCTGATGACCGGCTGCCACACGCCACCCGAAAAGCCCGCGCAGACAACAACGGATACAATTGCTTCTACAACGCCCGTGGAAACCGCGCCGGAGGAAGAAAAGGTTGATCTGGAAGGATACAATTTTGTCCTATACGGCGCCAACGACCGCTATTATCCCACGCCCAACGTCAACCAACTAAATGACAACTGGATCGAAGAGTATGCCGAGTTAGAAAAAGAGTTGAACTGTACGTTTGAAGCGGTGGGCGGCGATACGGGGTATGAGAACCTGCTAGCGGCCACTATGGCAGACATGAAGCTGGGCGACGTTGTTATTACGACGCAGACCAACTACTTTCCCGGAAGCATTGCCGGTATCTTCGATGCCTGGGACAGTGAAAAGCTGATGGAAGCCGGGTTTGATGTGAATGATGCAGGCAAATGGAACCAGCATTATACGGGCATGACCCGATTCAACGGCTATACCTGGGGTGTATTTGCCGCGTGCAAGTATATCACGTTGCCTGTAGGGTTCTTTATGGTGTTTAATAAAGCGCTGGTGGCAGAGGCGGGCGTTGATGATCTTTACAGCGTTGTTCGTAACGGCGAGTGGACATGGGATAAGTTTTTGTCTATCTGCGAAGCCGTTACGAAGGACCTTGACGGCGACGGCCAAAACGACCAGTGGGGCATTGGCTTCCTGCCGTCTCAAGGTATTCAGATGTTCACAAACGGCAGCGGCCTTGTCGGTGAGAGAGACGGAAAATGGGTATATCTGGGAACGGAAGAGCCTGCGCTTGAGTCGCTCGAATTTCTCAACAAGCTCTATCAGGGCGGGTATTACAACAACTCGCCTGATATTGACAACAAGACTCGTTCTACTATGTTTGCCGACGGACAGGCGGCCTTTTCCTGGGTGGCATGGTATCATCTTCAGCCCTACGGTGGCGACCCCTACTGGAAATCTAACCATGACTACGGTGTGATTCCCGTGCCTAAGGGCCCCTCCGCCGACAAATACTACACGCTGTATGACGGTTTGGACGCATGGACGATTATGCGTTCGTTATCGCCTTTAACGCCTGGGGCGAACGTTTTAACGGCGACGACTGGCTGGAACGCTGGAACGACGGCCGCTTCCGCGACCCCGAGTCTATGGAGATGTTGAAGGAGTATATCTATCCCAACCCGATTTTGAACGTCAATCGCATAAATCCCGACCTTCGGAAAGTTTTATTGGACGAAGTGATTACGCCCGTCATCAACGGCGACAAAACGCCTATTGCTGCGGCGGAAGCGGCGCGGCAGGCGGCGCAGGCCCAGCTAAACGAGTTCTTCCGGCAAAACTAGCCTACTATCCTCTTTCATAAAAAAGCATGACGAAATAGCAAAGGCCCCCGCCGGGGGCCTTTGCCTTTTCAACACAAAAATCCCCGCCGGAATCTTCGGCGGGGATTTCTAAATTTAACCTAAAATTCGCTTTAAGTCTTCTT
>DUUG01000343.1 GCA_012841675.1 Clostridiales bacterium | reverse complement strand
GTTTGGTTTTGGTTTTTAACTCGATGTGGACTTCTAAACCGATGACGGGTTCAAAAGCGTTCCGCATTACGCATCCTCCTTTACAAGGCCGCTTTCCCGCTCAAACGCTCTGCCGATCCGATATAAAAGGCCTTCGGAAAAGGCCGGGCCGATCAGTTGCATGCCGCAGGGAAGCCCCTGTTCCCAGGCACAGGGCATGGAAAGGGCAGGAAGGCCTGCCAGACTGGCCGGAACGGTGCAGAGATCCATCGTATAAATCTCCTGCTCGGAAAGTTTAGTGCCGAGGGGAAATGGCATCCGCGGTACTACGGGGCATAAAAGTGCGTCGTAATCTTGAAAAAGCTTTGCAAAATCGCTTTGAACCGCTTTTTTCACAGATAAAGCCTTGGCGTAGGCGTTGCAATCGGAGGAGAGGATCATGGTGCCGGCCAAAATTCGCTGTTTGACATGGGTGCCAAGCCCTTCGTTGCGAGAGTTTTTGTAGAGAGATTCCAGCGTATCATGGCTTGCGCGCCGGCCAAAGCGAACCCCGTCAAACCTTGCAAGGTTTGAGGCCAGCTCGGCACACGAAAGAAGCGTATAAGCGGCAAGGGCATCCTCAACGGAAGGCAGAGAAACAAACTCTAGCTTTGCGCCGGCTTTTTCCAGCACCTTGCCGACGGACACAACGTTTGCCCGGATAGATTCCTGAACATATCCGGTCAAAAGCTCGGCAATAAGGCCGATACGAACGCCTTTGACGCCTTGATCCAGCTCGGTCATATAGGAAAAAGGCTTGTTTTGCGCGGTGGTGACATCCTTGGCGTCCTGCCCGGCGATGGCCTCCAATATAAGAGCGTTTTCGGCCACGGTTTTGGTAAGCGGGCCAATCTGGTCTAAGGAGGAGGCATAGGCGGCCAGCCCGTACCGGGAAACCCGGCCGTAGGTTGGATTTATGCCGACAACGCCGCAGAAGGCGGCAGGCTGGCGAATGGAACCGCCCGTGTCAGAGCCTAGGGCGAAAGGGGCCTGTGCTGCCGCAACGGCGGCGGCACTTCCGCCTGAGCTTCCGCCCGGCACAAGCGTTACATCAAGGGGGTTTTTAGTCGAAAAAAAGGCGGAATTTTCTGTGGATACACCTATGCCGAACTCGTCCATGTTGAGCTTGCCAAGCAAAGGACTGCCGTTTTGGGAAAGCTTTTGTATAACGGTGGCATCGTACGGCGGGGTAAAATGCTCCAGCATGCGAGAGGCGCAGGTGGTCGCAATTCCTTTGGTGCAGATGTTGTCTTTGACGGCCATGGGGATGCCGAGCAAGGAAGGGACGGGTTTCCCTTCCGCTTGAAGCATTGCCAAACGCCGATCCGCTTTCTCTGCATCTTGCAGAGCACGTTCTTCGCAAACGGTCAAGAAGGCTGACACCTGCGGCTCGGTTTTGCGAATGTTTTCGATATAAGCTTTGGTCAGCTCGGAAGAGGAAACTTGTCCGGCAAGCAGGAGGCGGCGCAAAGCCGGGATGCTGAAACGTATTACATAGGTCATGCAGAACCTCCTTCCGTGTCCCATATGGGAGAAACGAGGAAACAGCCGTCTTTTACGGCCGGCGCGTTGGCAAGCATCGCTTTTCTATCTATCGAAGCAGCAGGCTTGTCAGGCCGGAGGGCTTCTAATGAAACACAAGGCTTGAGTTTTTCATTTTCTTTAGCCTTTTGCAATTGGTCAGCTTTTTTTACAATGGATTTTAGTGCATATTTTATTGCATCCTTTTCCTCGGGCAAAACAGTTAGCATGGAAAGGGCAGTGATTTTTTCGAGGTTTATTTGCATGATTCCTCACCTCAGTTTCTATAATGCCTGTATTATAACCCAATTCGGGTCATGTGAAAAGCGAAGTGATTTTGCCTGCGTAAGCAGGCAAGTAGGTTATGGCAGGGTTAAACTTGTGCTGTTTTTGATTAGACTATGGAAATTTAGCAAGACTATTCACAGCGGGCTGTTTTAACGAAACCTAACAAGCACAACACGCCATAAAAACAAATGGGAGCGATTTCGCTCCCATTTGGATAAGGTAGATTTAGACGGAAAGAACCTTTTCCTTCATATCGCCTCTTGCCGTATCCACCTGGTATTTGCCGGTGCGGCGATATTCAAAGTACTTGAGGGCAACCTTGTCAAACAGAGCGTAGGACAGAACGTCCTCATCCTGCTCCATGTAAGGCGCCACTTCTGCACGAAGCTTGTCAAGCTCGTTGGGGATATGGTCCGCGGGACGATCCGTAATCGGTTCTTCATCCCCGATGATCTGTTTGCGGAACTCCTCAGAAACGGGGGCCGGCGTTTTGCCGTATTCGCCCTTAATCAGGCCCTTAAATTCCTTGGTAACCTGCTTGTAACGCTCGCCCATGATGACGTTGAGCACGGCCTGCGTGCCGACAATCTGAGATGTGGGCGTGACCAGCGGGGGATAACCGGCATCCTCGCGAACGCGCGGAATCTCTTCCAGAACATCGTAGAACTTATCGTCCCTGCCGGCCTGCTTAAGCTGAGAAATCAGGTTGGAAAGCATGCCGCCGGGCACTTGATAGAGGAGGGTATTGACGTCAACGCCCAAGCTCTTGGTATCCAGCAGGCCTTCGGCCAGATACTGCTCACGCAGGGGCTGGAAGTAGGTGCGCACCTTGTTAAGCTTATCCATGCTCAGGCCGGAATCAAACGGCGTGCCTTCAAACACCTTGACCAGCGGCTCGGTGGGCGGCTGGCTGGTGCCAAGGGCCATGGGAGAAATGGAGCAGTCAACAATATCCACACCGGCTTCGATGGCCTTCATATAAGTCATGGAGGCAGTACCCGCCGTGTAGTGGGTGTGCAGCTCGATGGGGATTTTGACCGTTTCTTTCAAAGCCTTAATCAACTCATACGCCGTGTAAGGCAGAAGCAAGCCGGCCATATCCTTGATACAGATGGAGTTGGCGCCCGTTTCTTCAAGCTCTTTGGCAAGCTTCGTAAACGCCTCGGTGGAATGCACGGGGCTTAATGTGTAGGAAATACAGGCCTGTACATGGCCTTTTTCCTTAATGGTGGCCGCAATGGCGGTTCTTAAGTTGCGGGGATCGTTCAAAGCGTCGAAAATACGAATAATGTCAATGCCGTTGGCAATAGACTTCTGAACAAAATATTCCACAACATCGTCGGCATAGTGGCGGTAGCCCAGAATGTTCTGGCCGCGGAACAGCATTTGCAGCTTGGTTTTCTTTGCTTTGTCCCGGATTTTGCGGAGACGATCCCACGGATCTTCGTTCAGGAAGCGAAGGCAAGCGTCAAACGTGGCGCCGCCCCAGCATTCCAGCGCGTGATAGCCAACGTCATCCAGCAGCTCCACGGCCGGCAGAATATCTGCCGTGGTCATCCGCGTAGCGATCAGGGACTGGTGGGCGTCGCGCAGGACAGTTTCAGTTATTTTAAATCCCATAGTTGTGATCCTTTCTTATTAATCAGATTGGATGGAGACTAGGCTGCTTTGCAGCGCCCTGCTGCAGCAGCATGCTGCGGGAAAAGGTTAAGCAAGAGCGACCAGCGTGTCGCCTGCGTTGACCGAATCGCCCGCATTGACGGAAACGGAAACAACCGTTCCATCCACGGGAGAAACGATTTCGTTTTCCATTTTCATAGCTTCCAGAATCAGAAGAACTTCGCCCTTCTTGACGGTCTCGCCGGCAGCGGCGACAATTCTTAAAATGGTACCGGGCATAGGAGCGTTTACTACGGTCGCGTTGTCCGGGATGGCAGCTGCGGGAGCGGCAGCGGGAGCTGCGGCAGGCTCAGCAGCAGGAGCAGCAGCGGGAGCAGGAGCGGGAGTTGCAACAGGTGCTGCGACAGGGGCAGGAGCAGCGGCAAACGCAGCCGCAGAGGTTTCTTCGACTGTAACGTGATAGGCAACGCCGTTAACCGTAACTTTCAAATGTTTCATTATGTGTTT
>DUUG01000342.1 GCA_012841675.1 Clostridiales bacterium | reverse complement strand
TTCTGTTGGAAAACGAAGGGCGTGTTTTAACGCGGGATCAAATTTTAAATGACGTTTGGGGGTATGCCTTCGACGGGGAAAACCGCACCGTCGACGTGCATATCCGCACCCTGCGTCAAAAACTCGGCCCCTGCGGTTATATAATTCGAACCGTGCGCGGTGTGGGCTACAAAGCGGAGGTGAATATGTGAAACGACGCATTTTTGTCTATATGTGCCTTGTGGCTCTGTGCGCTGCTATTTCTACCTTGCTCATCTCCTGGGCAAGTTTCTATATGGCAGGCGAAAGCTGGATAACCCTTGCCAAAATCTGGCCTTATAGTTTGCTTTCCGTTTTTCTTGGTATTATGCTTTCTTACTTTGCCGCGCAAATGCTAACCCGCCGTATTGTCACTCCCTTAAACCAGCTTCCCATTGACAAACCGGGCAACACCATGGTCTATGAGGAGCTGTCTCCATTGCTGGAGAGAATCACGCGCCAAAGCCGTGACATCCACGAGCAAATGCAAACCCTCCGTCAAAAGCAGCGGGAATTTGCCGTCATAACCGAAAACATGAGCGAGGGGTTCCTTGTCATCGGCAAAAACGCGGAAATCCTCTCCTATAATAAAAGCGTTTTGCTCCAGCTGGGCGCGGAAATTGCCGATTTCGCCGAAAAAAGCGTCTTTGCGCTGAATCGAAGCGAAACCTTCCGAAAAGCCGTCGAGCATGCCCTTTCCGGCCGAAAGTCTGAACTAACGATGGAAAAAAACGGCCGATTTTACAGCCTTATCGCCAGCCCCGTCCGGGAAGAGGGGGAAGTGGTCGGTGCTGTACTGCTAGTGCTTGACGTAACGGAACGGAGAGAGCGGGAAAACCTCCGCCGAGAGTTCACCACCAACGTATCTCACGAGCTAAAAACCCCCCTGACATCCATCTCCGGCTTTGCGGAAATCATGCAATCCGGGCTTGTGCGCCAGGAAGACATTGCCCGCTTTGCCGGCAAAATCTACGACGAGGCACAGCGGCTTATAACGCTGGTGGGCGACATAATCAAGCTTTCCCAACTGGACGAAAACTCCGTCCCCTTCGAACGGCAGCCGGTGGAGCTTGCCGAACTGGCCGAGAAAGTCATCCGCCATCTGGAGGACACCGCCGCGTCCAAAAGCGTTACATTCTACCGGACAGGCACCCCCGTTACCGTCATGGGTGTGCCGAATATACTAGAGGAAATGATCTTCAACCTCTGTGACAACGCCGTTAAATACAACCGGGAAAAAGGCAGCGTCACCGTCACCACAGGCCAGAACGAACACGGCGTTTTCCTCTCCGTGGCGGATACGGGCATCGGCATTCCCCCATCCCAGCAGGATCGGGTGTTTGAGCGGTTCTACCGCGCCGAAAAAAGCCATTCCAAAGAAATCGACGGCACAGGCCTCGGCCTTTCCATTGTCAAACACGGCGCTGCCTTTCATCGGGCCTCCGTTTCGCTGGAAAGCACCGAAGGCATAGGCACCACCGTCACCATTACCTGGCCGCCGGCAGCGGAAAAATGAGTTTTCCCGCCCATTTTCAGTGCGAAAATAAACCATAAAAAACAAAAACCGGAAGGAATTTCCTTCCGGTTTTTCGTTCTCCCGCCAATTAGCAGGCGAGTTTATCACAGCTTAAACAGCTCTACTGGGTTGTCATACAAAATCCGATCCACCAAATATTCCGCCTGCGCCATGTCGAACGCGCCGTCGTCTACCATCTCCGAAAGCGCCGAGGAAAGCACATCCTCCATGGCAAGCAAGGCGCCCACGCTGTCCTCCGAAAGCCACGTGTCACAGCCCCAGGTAAACCGATGGGCGTCCCCTGCTTCCAGCGCGATTTTCAAATACTGCTTGGCAGCCGTGGTGGAAAGGTACGGAATCCAGCAAAGATCCGACCAAACGTGCCTAAACTGCAAAAGCAAAGCGTAGCTATCCTCAAACCATGGAAATCCGCCGTGGAGCAGATGGAACTTGGTCTCTCGGTTGGTTTCAATGAGCTTTAAAAGCCCAATAGGGTTCGTCGCCTTGCATTGCCCCATCCCCGTATGTATCTGCAGGGGCAAATCCGCCTCGGCGGCAATTTTGGCAATTTCAAACATGACCACATCGCCAAAATCCAACACTTCCTGCTCGGTGGCGTGGGGGTTATTCAGCGCCTTTTGGGCTTTTTCCAAATCGGTGTTTTCAAAATTGATGGGCCGCTCGTAGGCAATTGCCACCTTCAGCGCCACACAGCCTGCCGCCTTTTTGGCCAAAATGGCCTGCCGCATTTCAGAAAGGTATTCTTCCATAGTGGCAACATCGGGATTTTCAAAAAGCGATCGTGCCAAAAATCCGTTAGGCTCCGGCTTATCTTTTAAATAGCCGGAGAAAAAGCAGTCGCACCGGAAAGAGGGGGCAAACAATTCGGGATGCCCTAGGTTCGAACCGGGGTCCGGCTGCCGCTCGTTGACGACCTTGTCAAACCGGCAACGGTCAGTCAGAAGCCGCAAATGGTAGCCAGAATCCTCATAGGCCTTTCGAATCCGCGCGTCCATTTCCGCCAAATTCTCCGGCACAAAAGGAAGCCCGTACAAATCCTCCAACGCCGCAAAAAGCCAGCGGAAAAAGCTGTTGGCCTGAAACCGTCGTATGTACGCCCAAACAGCGTCCGCATCCGACAAATCGGGCGGCGTCGTCATCCAGTTGACATAGCTCCCCGACAAAATTCGGTGCAAACTCATATCTTTATGCATATGGTCGGGCAGATGGTGGTTATGCGTAGAAATAATGCGCTTGGACTGGATATAGCTTAGAAGAACCGCTTTCGTTGCCATAACGTCCTCCTTTTCTGCCGCCAAGATGTAGTTCGAGCCGCTGGCTCAAACTACTAAAACCACTGATAGTGGAAATCGCCGTCTTTGTCGACGCGCTCAAACGTGTGCGCCCCGAAATAATCCCGCTGTGCCTGCAAAAGGTTTGCCGGCAGCCGCGCCGTACGGTAGGAATCAAAATAAGCCAGCGCCGAGGAGAAGGCCGGAATGGGAATACCTGCCAAAGCCGCCTCGGATACAACCTGCCGCCAAGCCGGCTGATAGGTTTCTAAAATCTGCTTAAAATAATCGTCCAGCATCAGGTTGGGAAGGTCTGGGTTCTTGTCAAACGCGTCTTTGATTTTCTGCAAAAACTGCGCCCGAATAATACAGCCGCCTCTAAAAATCATGGCAATTTTGCCGTAATCCAAATTCCAACCATACTCTTCCGCCGCGGCTCTATACAGGGCATACCCTTGGGCATACGAGCAGATTTTCGCCGCATATAGCCCCTTGCGAACGGCCTCGGCAAAGGCCGCCTTGTCGCCCGCAAACTTCTTATCAGGGCCGGACAAACGCTTTGCCGCTTCCTGGCGCTCATCCCAAACGGCGCTAATACACCGGGCAAACACGGCTTCCGCAATAGTCGGCGCGGAAACGCCCAGATCCAGCGCCTCCTGCGACGTCCACTTGCCCGTTCCCTTCTGTCCCGCGCGGTCTAAGATCACATCCACCATGGGCTTGCCCGTTTCGTCGTCATACTTGGTAAAAATATTGGCCGTAATTTCAATAAGATACGAATCCAGCTCGCCCTTATTCCATTCGGCAAACACTTCTGCCAGCTCTTTTTCGTCCATCCCCACATAGCGGTGCAGAAGGTCATAGGCCTCGCAAATAAGCTGCATATCGCCGTACTCAATGCCGTTATGCACCATTTTGACAAAGTGGC
>DUUG01000029.1 GCA_012841675.1 Clostridiales bacterium | reverse complement strand
GTACTTAACGTAGGCAAGCGCAGTGATATAAGTCGGCATAGGAGGAAGCGTAAGCATCGCTTTCCGACAGAGCGTGGCGATATGACGTAAATGAATTATGAAAGGACGGTAGATACATGAAAAGACTGACGGCAATGGCGTTGGCGATAGTGATGGTATTGGGGCTGGCTGGATGCGGAACAGCTACGGTGAGCGGGAAACCGACCGAGCCGATAACGGCAGAAAATCCTTCTACGCCTGATAGCTCCGATGAGAAACAAGATAAGGCGGCATTTACCGCTGGGGAAATAGCCAACGCAGACCTTGACTTGGCGGATTACGGTGCGGATATGGTACTGTTCCTTACGAGGCTTGGCTATACGGTCGATGAAGCTACGGCAATACAGGGCATACTTTTTCAGTGCGGCGTTACGAGCATAGAACTGGCGCGAGAGTTGAAATATGATGATATTAGCGCAGGGCTTTCCCCCGTCGTGTGCTACGCGAACGGGAATAAAGATATGCAGTTTTTCTTTACGACGGACGATGGTGTTTTGTTCTATTGCGGGTTCATGGGTGAAGATTTGTATGACACGGAACAAGGCGGCTTTTTAAAACAGATAACTGACGTGCATATTCCTGAAACAGAGATTGACTTTGACACTTACGCTGAGTTACAGGCAGTAGCCGTAGAAGCAGTAAAGGGCTATCTGAGTTATCCTAATACGTCAGACTTCGGAGCGTTCGATTGGTGCGTTGGGCGTGAGGACGATAAGTATTACATTGGCGGATCTGTTTCGGCAAAGAACGGCTTCGGCGTAAAAAGTGATATGTCTTTTGGCGTGTGGGTAGTGAAAACCGAAACCGGCTACACAGTTGAGGGCATACAGATTGATGGTGTGCGAGTAAAATAACTGAATATTAAGAGGCACTACCGGAAGTATGGGGAGTATGGCAGCAAAAAAGGTGGCTATTGAATTTTACCTAAGTTGAAATGGTTCAGTAGTCGCCTTTTGTGTTGATAGGAGAAATCTATTAGTAGCAAAAACCACACTAAAGGTTTTATCCTTCGGTGTGGTCTTTACTGTTGTGGCTCCGCTTGAAGAGAGTTGGTCATAAATTTATTTGTTTTCGTAAATCCCTAAGTTGAACTCCCTTTAATTGGCGGGCTTTTTGTATGCAGCTCCTTTAGCCGCGCCGACCGGGATAATCCTTCATATGATAAATGGCTAATCGATTTAGCAGATGTACCCTTTCCTCCATACAGCGCAAGCGCCATACATGGGGAAATTTGCTTTTTTTCTATATTTTATTCCGATATACCTTGTAAGGGCAAGCAGTGGTTGCTTTTCAGATATACTGGAAACTATGCGGCATCGGCGGCGTAAGCCGAAGCTTTGCTGCCGTAACGACAAATACCGCTATTTGTAAGCTTTTTGGCGGTATCAATCCTTTTCAAAAGCCATTGGCTTGCCGGCGAAATCAGTTTTCCTTTGTTTACATAGAAAAGGAAAAAATTTTCATTAAAAGGATGGAAATCTGGCGAGAATATGGTATAATGTAATTTGAAGCCGACTTCGAAGGAACGTTTGTCGAAGGGCTTAACACATGAAGCGCGGGGGCTTGTTCCCTTCGCAGATATTGTTAGAAAAGCGAGGCGGGCAATGGCCCCACTGCCGGTCTGCCCGTTTCAGGAGGAATGTAGCATGATACTAAAGAGTGTGGGAAAACCGGAAACCAACCTTGTCAAGCTGGAGGTTGCCGTTGAAAAGCCCGAATTTGAAGCTGCTTTGGAAAAGGCATATAGGAAGACCGTAGGCCGTTTCAATGTGCAAGGCTTCCGCCGTGGGCGTGCGCCCC
>DUUG01000341.1 GCA_012841675.1 Clostridiales bacterium | reverse complement strand
GCTTCCAGCCATTCGTATTTTGACAACGCCGGCATCGGCAGATATTCCATCTGGCTTCGCCCCAGACCGGCTTGTATTTCAATGTACGCAGAGCCCGGCTGCGCCAGATACTCCTGCCAGCGGCGGCCGCCTTCACCCATCCCCCATAAAAAGAGCTTCCGCCCCTTGAGTTCTGCCGTAGACGTCTGCACAAAGCCGCGGCCATTTCCGTCCACAGCGGCAACATATGGCCGCACGTTCTTTTCCAGATAGAAGAAAAAGTCCATGGCTCGGTTTAAATTGGTCGAATAGCTCGCGTCGGTATCTAAAACATAGGGGAAGGGGCGAAAAGCAAGGCCCGTTTCGTAGCTTAAATGAAGCGCTTTATCCGCCGGAACAATAACGCGCACATCTTTGCCTTCGTTTACGGCCATATTCGTCCACCAGTACATGGGAATTTCCTTGTCTTGCGTATTATAAATGGCAAACCGGCCATAGAGAAAGCTGCTTCCTTTAGGAAGGAAAAAGTCCATTTGATAGATACACTGCCGAATGCGTTCGTATTCATACATTCGAAGTACAGGACCAAGCTCAGGATCCTCCAACGTTTCCACAAAGAGGGGAGAGCAGGTAAAGGGCGTGTGGCCGATAATCCCTACATTCCATTCAATGCCGCCGGAAAACCATGCGTTGCGAAGGGCAAGGTTGGCCGGCTGGAATACCGGGTTAGCGTGCAACAGCTCTTTTTGTTGGATTTTGTCATACAGCGACCATAACCGCCCGCCTAAAGAGGGCACAAACGTTGCCCGCAACCGGTCATTTTCCAGCACTGCCACCGGAAGGGCAGCGTCTTTTTTGCAGCGGGAGTAGTCATCCTGCCTTAAGTAGGGGAGAAGCGAAACGGGCGTTCCAAACTTAGGGTTGACAACGACATCGTCCGGCATGCCGGGCGTACGCTTCATTTCCGCATGGGCATCGCTTTGTCGGCCGAAATCGGCTAAGGGATTTTCTTTCGGGTAAGCGGCACAGGGCAAGTTCATTTCCGTAAAACGCAGAGACGGCATAGCAGACACCTCTTTCAATTCCCAATCTTTGGTCATTGTAACATATGCGTGAAAAAAACGCAATAAAACTTTACAGTTTAATAAACATGTATTTCTAAAGCTCGGAAGGCAAGCAAGATGGGCTATAACAGCGGTTTTATTAAAGGTTGGTTTCAATGTAAACAAAAAAGGCCTTTCCCCTAGGGGAAAGGCCTTAACTTTTTACTGTTTTTGCAAAACGACTTTGCCATCCTCCACAACGGCTAATACTTGATCGCCCTTTTGGATTTTCTTTTCCAAAAGCTCTTCGGAAAGCAAATCCTCAATCATCGAGCGAATGGCTCGACGCAGCGGACGCGCACCGTATACGGGGTTATATCCGTTTTTCGCCAGAAGCTTTATAACATCGTCGTTCCACGTGAGGATGATGTCTTGTTCTTCCACTCGTTTTGCAACGTTTGACAGCATATTGACGGCAATCTTCTCAATATCCTCCTCGCTTAGCTTGGAGAAGATAATGATGTCGTCCACGCGGTTTAAAAACTCCGGCCGGAAGGTTTTCTGAAGCTCATCCAAGACCATTTGATGGGTTTTCGCTTCTTCGCCCGCGTCGCTGGTGTTGAAGCCCAGAGCGGAACGCTTGGAAACGATATTCCTTGCCCCTACGTTGGACGTCATAACCAGAATCGCGTTCTTGAAGTTTACCTGCCGTCCCTGTCCGTCGGTCAGGATACCGTCCTCCAT
>DUUG01000340.1 GCA_012841675.1 Clostridiales bacterium | reverse complement strand
TACTCATTGCTGTCGGGTTTAATGAAGGCGGCCAACGGGAAATCATCGGCTTCCATCTAGCAGACAGCGAATCAGAAACCAGTTGGAGTGAGTTCTTCCAATCGTTGAAATCCAGAGGATTGAAAGAGCCGAGGCTAATCACTTCTGACAATCACGCTGGCCTTGTGGCCGCCGTCCGAAGACACTTCCAGGGATCCAGCTGGCAAGGATGTCAAACTCACTTTTCAAGGAACCTTCTGGATAAAGCGCCTAAATCCCTGCAGCCTGCATTAAAGGAGGACCTGCGCCAGATTTATGAAGCAACGGATGAGGAGAGCGCCAGAGCAGCAAAGCAACGAATCATTCAGCAATACGAAGCTGCCGCGCCGAAAGCTATGGATTTCCTTGACCAGGCATTTGATGATATCACTGCTGTACTGAGCCTGCCTTTAAACATACGAAAGCGCCTCAGGACCACCAATGGGGTGGAGCGGCTGAATCAGGAAATCCGGCGCCGGGAGCGGGTAATCCGGATATTCCCGAACGAATTATCTGCAATTCGACTGATGGGAGCGCTCCTTATCGAGCACGATGAAAAATGGTCTTCTGGTAGGATCTATCTGAATCTGGATATCTATCACCAGGTTTCCTCAAGCTCTTCCAGTAGCGAACAGCAGGCCGCCTAAGGAAGAAGTTCCAGAAGGCAGACATTGTAACGGGTTTCCCGGTTTAACATAGAATCTGATCACCCGAGGTAATTTACACACTAAAATGGACTTGACTGTATAAAATCACATATGCCGAAGGGACATTAAAAGCCTTTAATTATAGTGAGCATAGTAAAGAACCAGAAATCGAGCTGTCTTATGAGCTGCATTTTCACCATTACCGTTTTTATCCGACGCATATTTCGGGGACATTTACTTTGAACGACGAAAAGTGTCCGTCGTTGAGACCGGAGGCTTCACCAGAGTCCCGCAAATGGATGGCGTATCGGTCCCGCAATTTTACGATTACGCCATATAATATTTTCTACGGTTTCAAAACTGGGAAACCTTTTGACGATGGTAATTACACAATTATTGCAAGAGCCATTCTAAAGAATAAGCAGCCGGTATATTGGAAATTCATAATACATGATAAAGCAGAGGATAAGACGGAAATATATCATGGCCCGGCAGCATCGTTTGAAGAGGCTTACGCTATTTTTGAAAAATTCCTAGAACTTGACGATTAGGCGGAATTTTTTTGTTATAAACTGCATCGTTGAAAAAGCCGTAGCGGCAAGTCCGCTACGGCTTTTCAAATTGTTAGAGGTTTCGAAACCATAGTTAAAACAAATCGTACATGCCAAACATAGGCAAAACCATGGAAATGACCACAACACCCACAATACCCGCAATCAAAACCGTCATCAGCGGTTCCAGCAGAGCATTAATGGCCTTAATAGATTCATTGGTCTGCTCTTCATACAGCTCGGCCATTTTCCCCAAAGTCTCTGGCAGCATACCAGACTCTTCACCCGTATGGATCATGGAAAGCAGCAGCTTATCAAACGCGTTGTTTTTGCTTACCGCCGCGGAAATAGACGATCCCAAGCGAATATCGTCCATATTCTGCATCAAAATCTTGTAAATATAGGCATTTTTAATGGTATTGGCCGTCACCAGAAATCCCTGCGTAATATCAATGCCGGCCAGGGACATAGACGACAACACCTCGCAAAACCGCGCGGCGTACACTCTTTTTTGCAGCTTTCCAATGACCGGAAGTTTTAAACTAAGCCGCCCTATGGCAAGCCTAAAGACTTCTAATCGTCCGTCTGTTTCACCGGCTTCCACCATACTTATAACAATTTCGGGAAATGCCTTGAATTTCTTCATCGCGTCCGACAAATGCACACCGAGATGAAGATCCGCTCGGATATGTTCGAGAATCTTTTTTAAAGATTTATCGCTTTCTTCTGTCGTGAGAACGTCCATGGCCGTTGTCAACGAAACACCGGCTTTTACCATGATGGCCATCTGGTTGGCAAAGGTGAGCAGCTTCTTTTTGCTTATTTTCTTGTTATAGATACTAACAAATGAGATGTCCCTTGTGAAGATGTTTTCGTTTTTCTCCCGCTCATCCTGCAAAACGTCAACGATGGAAACAGGAAACAGTCCATCCTTCATCAAAAGCTGCATAGCGTGAGGCTTGGAATCGGCTTCTATGCTGCCCTTTTTTCTCTTTTTCTGCGCATCTTCCGCCACATAGTTAAATTGCAAGCATATACCTCCCTTCGGGCGTTATGCCTTTGTCTTGTTTTCAGCGGCTATTTCCGCATGCCCCGTTTCTGCCGCCGTTAGGGCAATGGAAACAGATTCCATATCCCGCATTTCGCCGACAAAGATAATATCCGGATCCTCTCGCAGGGCAGAACGAAGTGCCGCCGCATAGCTTAGGGTGTTTTTGCCGATTTCCCGCTGGTTAATAAGACAGCGCTTGGATGTAAACCGATATTCAATGGGATCCTCGATGGTTATAATGTGTTGGTTGGAGGTTTCGTTAAATTTATCGATGATAGAGGCAATAGTCGTGGATTTACCGCTTCCCGTGGGGCCGGTGATTAAAATCAAGCCGTCACGATAGCTAAACATCTTGTTTATGGCCGTTGAAAAGCCTAGCTGATGCAGGGGCGGAACCTTTGCCTTTACAATACGCATGGAAATGGCGCGGCCCCGGCTTTGCGAGAAGACATTCATTCGCAGTATTTCTTCCCCAAAGCTAATGGAACAGTCAAGCTCCATCTCATCGATTAGCTTTTTGCGCTGGGTTTCGGTTAGCTTTTCCCCAATAAAAGATTCCAGCTCCGCGTTGGCAATGGGTTCCGCATCAAAAAACTCCATTTTGCCATACAGCCGATACGAAGGCCGGCAATCGGCAGATAAATGCTTCCCTTCCAGCTTGTACCAAAGACGGTTCCTCTCTACCACCTACTATGCCCCACCGCAGAACAGCGGCGAAAGCGATAGCAATTATCTTACTCGCTTAGTCAATTACAGAAACGGCACCTCTTACAACGGATACAGATACTCCAACTTAAACACTTCACAAAAAAACGATTATAACAACTACCACTCGCAATTTAGAGCATACGTGGAGTATCAAAACGCCTTGGCGGCATACAATGCGCAAATGGCCCCCTACTGGAACGAGCTTGCCGCCTACGAAAGCATTATGAACCCGTATTTTGCCGATCTTGCTGACTATACCGCCAATTTAAACGCCTACAACAACACCAATAAAGCCACGCTGGATACGGGGCTGAATCATTTTGACAGCCACGTAATCGAATCCCGCCCCGATATTCGGCAGAGGTGGATTTCCGCTGAGGACGCCGGCTGGCTTACCAACGGTTTGATTTCTACCGGATCTCCCGCAGCGAAGCCCGACAACTATATTTCCATGTATCTGATCGGTTTGAATTACAGTAGCAACCATAACACTTTCAAAAACTACGCTTCTTTGCATTATCAGGCGAGAACCGTCCGTTTAAGAACCTACCTTGACGTCGGCGGTACAACGGAGTATGACATTCTTGTGGGCCGTGACAAGGGACAGACGTATAACAGCTCGAGCACGGCAGGCCACTGGTATTACGCAGGCGGTGGCGGAACCGGCCGCTACACCTTTGGCAACGGGCGCAGTTCGTACACATCAAAGTTCGACCCCGTGTCTGTGAAATTCACAACGCAATTTATCTGTTTTGAAAACTACGACCGAATTTTGCAAATGCATCCCAATTCTTCCTTCCGTATTGCGCCGGCCGTTGCCGGAAAATCAATCTATGTGCAGTTTAATCAGGACACATATATTTACCTGAGCAACGGATCGATAAAAACCATTCGGTCGGGGGTTTATGAAATCGACGGGGAGATAGACCTTTTCGACGGTGAGCTTCATACGGCAGCCGGAAGCGGTAGGTTCACCCGTGTGGCGGATATCACCTCCACCGAAGTGATTACGCCCGGTTTGATTCCGACGGTTTCGGTAGAGGACGGTCGATATGTGCGATAAAACCTTGCTGCGCAGACGATTTCAAAACAAGCGCGGTATTACTCTTGTGGAAGTGCTGGTCGCCGCGGCGCTACTGGTGATTTTGATTGCGGCGGTAATTGCCGTTATCTCCTTTTCCAATACGTTGCTTGGCAAAAATATCGTCAGCGAAAATCTCCAACTAAATTCCCGCCGCGGCATTACGCTTGTTGAGCTTTTGCTTGCCGTGGCGATTACGGTTCTTGTCATCGGCGCGGCAGGAACGGCGTTGATTCTCGGCGTTCGCATGTTCGGCTCTACCACCAAGACCGCACAGGAACAGCGCGAAATCAAACTGGTGGAATTGGCGTTAAAGGACAATTTGCAAACGGCACTAACCGTCAAAATCCGAACGGAGCGCCCGGATACTTCCGAAATGGGCGAGCACCACCACTTTTTGTACTTTGACGACAGTGAATTTGTCATGCAGATGGGCAACACTGAGTTAAAAACCGGCAACATCCAGTCTGTGACCATAGAAATGCAAACCAGCAACAAGGTTTCCTACGCGAAGTATGAAATCATCACCGATCATATCACCTACTACGGCGTAGTTGTGATGAACAATATGCCGGCGGAGGATCTGGAGGGCATGCCCGAACGCTTGGTTTTCCTGTCCTCCGACAGCAGCGATATATTTTTTATGGAAGTGCCGGACCCGGATGACCCCTTTCAAGTAGACACCGAATAGAACAAGCACTACGTGGAAAACGGCATTTTCTACGCAACCAAGCAGGAGCTACTAGAACACCTGACCGGCAACGACAAAGAAGTGCTCGAAATGACCATACAGCTTAAGCACAACCAAGAGTTTGATTTTGACTGTGCTTATAATTTGCTGTTTTCCTGGTGCCAGAAGGCAATAATAGAACTGAAATAGAAAAAGCACTTTTGACGTTTTGTCAAAAGTGCTTTTTATCTTAGCTTTTCTTTTTTATGTCGCGGAGTTTTAGTCTCGTTCCGTAATGCAAAACGGAAATCGAGTACAGGCGCAGAGACAGAACTGACAAAATGGCAATTCCCACCACAAGCGTTGAGATGGAAATGGCAATATCACTCCACGGCACCTGCTCATTTAATAGACGGAACGGCATTAAGAACGGCGAGGCAAACGGAATCCAAAGGGCAATGCGGGACAAGGCGCCGCTGCCGCTCAAGGCGCCGCCATACGCCACATAAAAGGCGACCATGCTTATCATCATAACGGGCATCATAGCGGAGTTGACATCCTCTGCCCTGCTGACCATCGCGCCGCTGGCGGCATTGAGCACCACATACAAAAGATATCCCAGTAAAAAGTACGCAAGCACAAGCACCGCCGAGGTAAACGTAAACGCCGATAGGGACAAAGGCATGCCCATGATTAAGAAGTCTTCCGGAACGAGGAAATGATAGCAAAGCGCGCCAAAGCCCAAAAACAGTGAAAGCTGTGCCAGTCCCAATACACCCATGGCAAGGCACTTACCCCAGAACAGCTCCCTCGGACGGGCAGCCACCAATAGGGTTTCCATTACGCGGGATGTTTTTTCCGTTGCCACCGACATGGCAACACCGTATCCATAGTAGTAGATGGCGAAAAACATGATACAGAGTATGAGTATTCCAATTATATAGCCCGAAAGATCCATTTTTCCTACTAAATTTACCACATACGGCACATCATTTGCAACTTGTAAGGCAACCTCTTCGGAAACTCCTTCAGCGGCAAGCAAATCTGTAGTCCATTGCCGCTGAATGGCCTTTGCTGCATACGAAGCGACGGAATCGTCAAAAAAAGATTTGATATGCGCCGTCACCATGGGCAGCCCGTTTTCCATATTCAGCACAATGACTGCCGTTTTGTCGGACGTTGCCGCCATTTCAATACTCTGCTCTAGCTCATTTTCCATAATGGGAATAATCTCGTCTGTGGGAAAGGCTTGTTCCATGGCGGCAACGCCGTTTGGGAAGTCGCCTTTTGTTAGAAAGTAGATAGTGCCCGTTTTGGAAACCTCCGTCGGCGTCCCTGGATCCCCACCCATACCAGGAGTATCGGTACTATCGTCTGTTTTATCAAGGATCATAGGAAGCGCACAAAGGACCAGAATCAAAACAAGTCCGAAAATAGTGGAGATAATGAAAAACTTCTTACGCATCGCATCACGCAATGTGAAGCTGAAAACCGTACGGAAAGATTTCATGCCTCTGCCCCCGCTTTCTCTACGAAAATCTCATGCAGCGACGGTTCACGGATCTCATACCGAACGGGAAACATCCCCGCTTCCAGCAATGCCTGCAAATAGGCATTTGCCATTTCGTCGCCGGTGATGAAAAATTCCACCCCTTGGGCTCGCTTGCCAATGATCTTAAGTCCCATTTGCTCGCCCAGCGCCTCGGCTCCTTCCCCTGCTTCCACATACAGGTTTGTATGGCCGTAGCTTGCCTTAATTTCACGCAAGTTGCCCGAAAGCACCGTTTTTCCCCAATGCAAAAGCACAATATCTCGACAATATTTTTCCACCGTCTCCATTTGATGGCTAGACAAAATGATGTACTTGCCGGCATGGGTCAAATCCACAATGACAGATTTAAACAGCTCCACATTTAAGGGATCCAAGCCGCTGAAAGGCTCGTCAAGGATAATAAGCTCTGGATCGTGCAAAAGCGTTGCAATTAACTGAATCTTCTGTTGGTTTCCCTTGGAGAGCTTTTCCGCCTCCACGTTTTTATACTCGGGAATTCCCAGCCGTTCCAGCCACCAAATAGTCGCTTTTTTGGCATCCGCTTTTGACATGCCGTGCAGACGAGCAAAATAGACAAGCTGCTCCTCGACTTTGTGCTTCATATAAATCCCGCGGTCTTCCGGCATATAGCCGACGCGAACGCCTTCTCTTGTAATGGGATTTTCTTGCCAAAGGGCCTGCCCGCTATCCGCCGGCATAATGCCGAGCATAACGCGGATGGTCGTGGTTTTTCCTGCACCGTTTGTTCCGATCAGGCCAAACACACCCGGCTCTGACATAGAAAAGCTCACATGATCTACAACGGTCTTACCGTTAAACGACTTGGTAATCCCTTCCACCAATAGCTACATGAAATCCCTCTTTTCCTTTCATAATAAAGCAAACTGCAAAGCTCTCAAATGTCTAGTTTATTATAGCATAGGTGAAAATAAATTACAGCATTTTTTTGGCTTACTCCATTCCTAAAACGAAAACGCCGATCATAACAAGCAGAATAACCGGGTAATATTTCGCGCTTAGCCGCTCTTTTAAGAAAATATGCGACAAAATGGCCGACACCACGCTATATGAGGCTATCATGGGCGCGGCGAGAACAGGTGTATCCGCCATGGCAAACACATAGGTAAACTGACCGGCCGTTTCGCACAAGGCCCCGGCCAGCTTAGGCTTTTCATCCCAAAGCCGAATTTTCTGCTTTCTAATGACAAGCAGGTAGAAAAGCGCGCCCAACGCACAGGCAAGAAACGTAAGCTCATAAGAGATATTTGCTTCATACTCGGAAAGCGCCCAGCCGTAATCGGCAAACTTACCGTCTAACACCAACCCGTCTAAGAAGCTCGTCACGCCGTCAATGATTGCATATAAAATCGGCAGAAAAATGGCAACGGCGCCTGTTATGTATTTGGCATCAGACTTGTGTTTCTCTAAGGCCCGCTGTTTGTCGCCGTCAACTTTTTCAAATACGGCTAAAAGCAT
>DUUG01000339.1 GCA_012841675.1 Clostridiales bacterium | reverse complement strand
TCCTTTTTATGCCCGATTGATAAGCAAGAAACACAGGAAAACGAATACCCCGGCAAGGCCATCACTCGGACAGCATAAGCTGTAAGGCTTCCTTTTCTGTTTCAAAAGCTCTCGACAGAAGGCCCCTTACCTCTGCCCGATAAGCGGCGTTTTTCATTTTTTCTTCGTCTAAGCGCTCAAAGGCCTGCTGCCAAGCTTGCCAAATATCATGGTATAATTCGGCGAGCTTAGTTTCCCCATAACGGTTAAAAAACTGCCAGGCATACCATTTTAACGCACCATACGTCCCCAGGTAATACGTCAAATTCCAAAGAAGCGCCGGCTGAAAAGAGCCGCCTAGATAATCCTCCAAAACGGAATAGACCGCTAGCCCCTTTGGATTGCTACTGCTCCATTCCTTTCCCTGCAAATGGGCAGCGGCAAGGCGTTTCGTATCCGCCATTATCTCCTCTTGGGTTTTGTCGGTCTTTCCTTGCACCGTAAGGACATTTAAAATCGGTATATCTCCCTTTCCGAGCAGGGCAAAGGGCAGTTCTCCCTCTTTTCCTGCCACATCCAGCGTATAAAACATGCGCTTTTCCCTGTCATATCCGGTAACTAGACCCCATTCGGCCATGCCGATGTTCCAGACAACCGCGGCAACCCCTCTGTCAATGGATTGGAGGATCAACTCGGTGGCTTCTTCTCTTTTGGCCTGTTCCTCCGCTTCTTCGTTCCAAAGGCGCTGAATATACCCGCAGGAAATTCCCCCGTTTTCCACCCAAGGCTTTTGCTTGGCAAATTCCCATATGCTCGTTGCGCTGGGACACAGCTGGGGTGCTGCCCACATGCGGAAGGCAAACCCGCTGGAAGCGACAATATCCTCTGCTTTGTCCGCATAGGGACTATGCTTTAGCGCGGCGGACAGGCATTTTGCAAAGGAGAATAAATAACCGGTAGAATCGAACACATCATTCCATGTAATCGAAAGTTTTTTCATAATGAACTACCTCTTCCCATGTAAATGCAGTCGTTCAAAAAGCCCGCCGATTTTCCAAAGGAGCAAGCGAAAGCAGGCGTTCGCCGTTCCGGTAGGCAATATCTAGAAACACATCCTGCGAGATTTTTCCCGCATCCAGCAGGGTTTTCAAAATACACCCTTGGGGCAAGTCCTGATCGGCGTAGCAGATGTCGGTTCCGAATAGAATCCGGTCGGAAAACTCTTGTAAGAATTTCGGTGCATACTCCATATCTCTAAGAAGGGCGTTGGCCCCGCTTCCGGCGGAGATTTCCACCCAAAGGTTCGGATACGTTCGCAAAAGCTCTACAACCCGCCCTTCTTTATCAATCGGATAGGAAGGATACGTCAACCGATCCTCCACCTTGCGCAAAACGGAAATTTCTGCCCAAAAAGCCGGCCCGTGCCCGACCATGACCAAATTCGGATACTTTTGTAAACACTGCTCTAGCTGCGGCAGGCCGGGATCGTCGTAAATCCCATAGCCGGAGTTGATTCTCCCCGTTATGTCAAAAACAAGGGGCAGGCCCGCCTGCTCCGTACAGCGCAGCAGGTTTTGCAACCGCGGCTCGCTCCAAGGCATGTTGGGCAACACCTCGCCCACACCTTTGCAACCGAGCTTCTTGTAATGCTCGAGAAGAATGCCAAGAGGCGCGTCGGACGAGTTGGTCAGCACACGGGGGTCGATATTGCAAAACGGGATAAACCGACCTTCTGACGCTTGCGCCAGCTCGATAATTTCCCCCACCGACTGGGGCACATATAGCTCTGGGCTTACAAGGGGCAGCAGTACCGCCCGGTCAATGGCCAACTCGTCCATGCGCTCCAGCAGCTGGTCGGGGCTTGCCATGAGAAAGCGCCCGTCCGGCGTCGGGTATGGGTAGCGGTAGACATGGGCATGTATATCCAGAAACATACGCTTCCTCCTCTACCCTATCACGGGCCTAAGCGCTTCCGTCACAACCTTAGCGATGACACGCCCGCCTTCTTCGTTGGGATGTACCCCGTCGGGAAGGAAGGGCAAGTATTCTTCCTTCCAATGGCCAAGCTCTTGCGCCAAATCGATAACGGGCAAGTTGTAGTACTCGGCAATTTTCCGAATTGCCCGGTTGCATTCCTCCTGCGTAATCACAACCGGAATCTGATGATTGCTGGTCATGGGAAAAAGAGTTATTAAAAACAGATTTACACCGGGCTGATGCTTACGCAAGGCTTCCACTACATACGAATAGGCGCCGAAAAACACCGTTCGATCCTTTTCCTCTATGGGCTTTGCAAGCTCGCTTTCATCGCCCAGCGCTTTGGTATACAGCGTATCGTTGGCCCCGCCGAAAATGGTCACTATATCCGGCGCATGAGATAACACCGGCGCATAAGGAACCCCATCATCCGTCACAAGCCGCTTGACATGGGCATATTCCCCAAGCCCCAGCCGCTCATCGGTGCAGAAGGCCGGCCGTGTCACATGACGGGCAGGGAAAGCCACCGTGGTGCTGCCGATGCCGCAGTTGACATGGGTCAATTCCAGCGCTTGGGTTACAAAGGGCTGCCAGCTGTTACGGAAGGTAATGCTGTCTCCCAGAGAGCACCAAAGCGGCTTTTTGAGGCGTTTTTGCATGCCCCTGTGGGTAAAT
>DUUG01000338.1 GCA_012841675.1 Clostridiales bacterium | reverse complement strand
GAATTTAGTGAGAAATGATAGCCGATTTCTTGTCATGTATGGGAGAATGGCAATGCAAACGAAAAAACGACAGCTTTTTTGAAAGCTGTCGTTTTTCGTTTGCATTTGCCGTTCTCCCATACATGACAAGAAATCGGCTATCATTTCTCACTAAATTCAACCATTGGTTTGTACGGAAGCATACGGGAGTATTCCATGTTGGTAGAATGGATGGCGCCGTATGTATTTCAGCACGGAGATTACCAAACCATGATAACGGAATATACGCGAGCGGTGAAGGTCCTTAGCGAGTTTGCGGATTCGGGACAGTTTTATGACAGCCTTTCCTACTGCTGTGAAGCGCTTGCTTTTGCCTATGCAAATTATGAGGATTATGAAATGTGCCTTGCGTATCTGGAAAAAGCGTGCGAATATGCCGAGAAACAGGACCAGCAGGGTATTGTCGAAATTATAGAAGATATGATGATGGAAGATGAAAAAGTTTCCCTTAAAAATTCCATGCTGCAAGCGATAAACTCCAATGAACGGCAAGTATACGACCCCATAAGAACCACCGAACGCTTCCAGGCCATTGATCGGAGATTAAGCGAATAACCAAATTACGCCCATTTTTAAAAGAAGCGGCTAAAAAACGCCGCTTCTTTTATGTTGAGCAGAACATTTGACAAAAATATATACAAAAAACTTCATTTCATGGTATACTGGTAGGGAAAACTTGAAGTTACGGAGAGATGGACATGAATAAAACCGGATTTGGATTCATGCGCTTGCCGCAGAAGGAAGAAAAAATTGACTTTTCCTTGCTGTGCCAGATGGTGGATGCGTTTATCAAACGGGGCGGTACATACTTTGATACGGCCTATATCTATCTGGACGGGGAAAGCGAAGAGGCACTTAAAAAGACCGTTGTAGAACGGTACCCGCGGGAGTCGTTTCAAATCGCGGACAAACTGCCGAGCTGGCGGATCAAATCCCACGAGGATTGCCAGCGGTATTTTGATGAGCAGCTAAGGCGTTGCGGCGTTACATATTTTGATGTGTATTTGGTGCATAGCCTGACTGAGGAAAACTATAAGGTCTGTGAAAAGACGGATCAGTTTGCCTTTGTGCGAAAAATGAAAGCAGAGGGGAAGGCAAGGCAAATCGGATTTTCCTTCCACGGCAGCCCGGAGCTTTTAGAGCAGATTTTGGCCGATCATCCGGAGGTTGACTGTGTTTTGCTGCAGATTAACTATCTGGATTGGGACAGCGTTTCCGTTCAGTCCCGCAGGTGCTATGAAGTGGCGGCCAAATACGGCAAGCGCATTCTTGTCATGGAGCCGGTTAAGGGCGGCACGTTGGCCAAACTGCCGGAGAAGGCGGAGGCGCTTTTGCGCTCCTTCCGGCCGGATTGGAGCATCCCTTCCTGGGCCATTCGCTTTGTAACCAGCTTAGAAAAGGTGGACATTGTCCTAAGCGGTATGAACACGTTAGAGCAAATCTACGACAATATGCAGGCGTTTGAGCCGTTGACCCAGGAAGAACGGGAGTGCCTTGCCCAAACGGCAGACATAATCCGGGCCGGCACGGCCATTCAATGCACCGGTTGCGATTACTGCACGCCCAACTGCCCCACGGGCATTCCCATTCCCCAGTTTTTCAAGCTGTTCAACGAGTACAGCCAATCTGGCGAAGCGGGAAACCTGCAGGAGCAGTATGACGCTCTGGCCGATGCCGGCAGCAAGGCCTCGGCGTGTATCGAGTGCAGCCAGTGCGAGCAGAGCTGCCCGCAGAAGCTGGAGATTACGAATTTGCTGAAACTAACGGCAAGGGCGTTTGGGTAAAAACTTAACGAAACTTTTTGCGTAACATTAGGCGGAAATAGCGTATCAAAAAAGGCTTCACAGTTTTAGTGAAGCCTTTTTTTGCTAAAATTGCATTACATTAATCAGAAGCAGCCACGCCAAGCCGTAGTACGCCACAACGGCGACTAGGTCGTTAATAGTAGTAATCAGCGGGCCGGATGCAACCGCCGGATCGATTTTGAGCTTTTTAAACAAAAGCGGGATCACCGTGCCCGTGACACTCGAAAGGAACATGGCCAAAAACAAGGCAACTCCCGTACAGAACGAAACAGAGAAAGCAAGGGTTGCCGCTTCGCCTTTTAGCAGATACAGGTATAAACCAGTAAACGCAAAAGAGATTACAGAGATAATCAAACCGTTGTAAAAACCGACGCGGGCTTCCTTCGCCACAAGAGAGAGCTTTTGCTTGCCGGACAGTTGCTCCTCCATGAGCACACGAATGGTAATTGCCAAAGACTGGGTGCCCACATTGCCCGCCATATCCAAAATCAGCGATTGGAAGGCAACGATCAATGTCAGGCTTGCAACCACTTCTTCAAAGATCCCAACTACGCTGGAAACGATCAAGCCTAGGAAAAACAGCACAATAAGCCAAGGAAGCCGCTTGCCAATGCTTTTTTTAAGCGGCTCGTGCAAGTCTTCCTCTGCCGAAAGACCCGCAATTTTGGCATAGTCTTCGCCCATGACATCTTCCACAATCCCCGTAATGTCCTGGGCAGTCAAAACGCCGCGCAGTTTATTTTCGGCATCCAAAACGGGAATGGAATCTTCGGAATAGTCCTTGATCCGCTCAATGCACTCGTCAATCTGTTCGCTGGCGTATACATAGGGGTAGGATGTCTTAATGATGGATTTCAGTTCCGTGTGCTCTCGGGCGATAATCAAATCCTTTAAGTCAATGGCGCCAATAAAGACTTCGTCCTCATCCACCACATAGATGGTGGAGATGTTGTCATTTTCGGCGGCCTGCTCTACTAATGTCCGCATGGCCTGCCGCACAGTAAAATCAGCATAGATGGAGATGTAGTTGGTGGTCATCTTGCTGCCGATTTCATCTTCATGGAACGTGCTAAACAGCAGGATTTCTTTTTTTATGTCTTCCTGCATTAAATCGAGAAGCGTGTCCCGCTGTGTCCTTTCCAACTGCTTCATATATTCGGACGATATGGACACTTCTATCTGCGACAAAACGGCAAGGCGTTTTTTAATGCTTAATTCGCCGATGTACTGGGTTGGGTTTTCTGAATATTCCAAAATACCGGCTAATGTTTCGGCATCAAAGGTGCTGTAAAGCTTATAGCGATCCTCTTTTTTCAGAACATCAAACACGCCCGCAATGTCGTTTTCGTGGTAGACCAGCAGCTGTTCCTTCATGAGCTTAGGGGTTAAGTTGCTTCTGATAATTTCCGCGATTTCCGTTTTGTAATCCGGATGCTGTGCAGCTTCCAAGGATATGTTTTTTTTGGAATTCATTGTCCTATACCTCCTTTACGTATGTAGCCGAGCATGGCGGGCATAAATGACTTTCTAAAAAAGGGCGCAAAAATACCATTGCCCTTTAAGCGGCCAATCTATCCTCGCCATATGGGGATGTAAAGCAGCTTTTGAACGGACAATGGCACTCATATGTGGCTGTGATACAGCATCAGAGCACAGACGGCAAGCAGCCGTCAGCAACCTGACAACATATGAATACCGGGTCTGTTCGTTGGCTACTACTGCCGTCCATGATCTCACCTCTCAAATAAAAAAGTTCGTGAACAGATATATTTTAACATAAATAGCAAAGTCAAGCAAGTAATATCATAGTTACCATTTACCCAAAGAACGAAGTTTATTCAGAAAGGGTTTGGATACTTGATATTGAGCCTGATAGTGAGAAGCGACGATTAAGATATAAAAGCACATGGCCCTGCTGATTGGGGCCATGTGCTTTTATGGCTCATGAGAGTTGAAAGTCTGACTATTTTAAGTGTTTATTTCATTATAAGATAGGGTTAGCTTGTCCTTAAGTTTATCTATTAATTGATTGTTTTTTATATCTTCGATTGACTTTATCAATTTCATTTGAAGTTCTTCGAATTGCTTTACATCATATTGATCGCCGATTGGGTTTGCGTATTCAAACATTACCTTGATAAAAGCAATTAGCATTTGCGCTTCGCTTTCATCAAAACAAAATTCAGCTTGCTCTATTAGTGCAATTTCTGAATTCCAATAATCCAAATTCTCGAAGAGTATTCTGTTGTGAAGATTATTTTTTTTTCTTTGTTCCGCATTCGTTAGATTCTTTTTATCCTCTAACATTCTTAACTCGTCTAAGAGCTGTCTGCGGCCATTAATGTAGCGATCTCCAAAAATCAACATTCTTGTAGCTTCTGCGCCATTAAGCCTTCCACCATCTGGCATCACAAACGCCGTGTTGGTCCCCGCTATGGCAAATTCTTCGATTCTATCAAAAGGATATTTATTAAAACACTCATAAACTCTATACCTTTTGTCGTAAAGAGATATTTTCAGCTCCAGTTCTTTTGCCTTCAATTCCTTTTCGGCTATGGATTTCTCAATCTGGAAACGCTCTCTCTCGGCCTGCTTTTTCTGTTCTTCCTGAATCAATGATAATTTTTCTTGTTCCTTAGTCAAATTCTCTTGTCTTTTGGCAATACACCAAGTTAGTCCTAAAGTGACAAGTGATAGGAAGATTGTGCTCAGTGTCTGGAAAGCGTCCCAGTTTGGCTCGACTGCGCCATCGGGGATGAGTGGGCGATAGCCAAGAACGAGAAGAAAGAAAATAACTAAAGAGAAAGTGCCGCATACGGTTAACGCGATGTATACTATTGTTAATTTATTCATCTTAACCCCCTCAAGGACACGTTCATAGCAGTTCTCAATCTAATAAGAAAAGCGCAACGTAATAGTCATGTGCATTTTTAGCTATATAAAGTGCACCCTCAGCTTATAGGTTAACCCCAGGCTGAGGGCGCTTTTTTAATACAGCAAAACGGAAAAGTACGTTACCGTGTTGGCGCCGTTAAAATACCGTATGTTGTTTTCTTTGGAAAGTGTCACAACGTCGATTCCGCAGGCCTCCATGGACCGCCTTGCCTGCTCGGGAAACCGGCAGGGCGCGTCCGGATAGGTGCACTCCTCGCAGAGGGAACAGCTTCCGGCCCCCAGCAGCTCAAACTGCACGGCCCAAGGGGTAATATGCGCCAAAAGGGCTTCTTCCGCTTCCGAATGCACCTTGCTGGCCTCGTCCATCCCCTCAAAATCAAAAGAGTCTTCGACTTTGTGCAGGGTGGTAAAGACAAAGGCGTTGCCATAGCTTTGGTAGCGCTCTTTCAGTTCCTGCCAGTCGCCGGCTCCGGGGGGACACGTCCAAGATTTTCCGTACCGGCCGCAGAGATTGTCTTCGCAAGCCTTTCGAACATCCGCCGAAAAGGGGATTTTTTCAGGCGAAAGGAAGGCATATTCGTGTACCGGCACGGGGGAATCGGAAAGAAAAGCCTTGATTGCGCTTTGTATTGTCATTGCGATTACTCCTTGCGCTTTTACTCGGGAAACAGCATATGTTCAACAAAACAATCGGAAAAAGTGGGGACTTGGTTCAAATCTATGGTTTGACAGCGGCTAGCAAGTGTTTCCAACTCTGCAAGCCGTGCGGCATGGCAAAGACAGAGGGTAGCACCGGCCAATGAAGTGTTTCCGACGGGGCGAACGCGCCCGGCAAGGCACTCGGGCAGCATACCAACGCGCACGGCACTTTCTGTGTTTATGTAAAAACCCAGTCCGCCGGCCAGATACACGGTGCCAAGCTGCTTAAGCTTCTCGCCGGCCTGTTCGGTTAAAGTGGTCAGCCCGGCCCGAATGGCGCTTTTGGCCAGCTGAAATTCGCGCACATCCTTCTGCGTCAGCGTAATGGCGGAAAGCGGTTCGTTGGTATGCGAACCGTCCGCCCGGACGTGGAAGGCGGGAAACGCCAACGTGCCGAGGGTTACATCATCGTCTAAGTAGCCTGTTTCGTCCAAATCGCCCCTGTTTAATAAAGCGGCGATAAGATCTACCAGTCCGCTGCCGCAAAGTCCTGCCGGCGGGGCATCCCCGATGGTTGTGCAGAGAAACGCCCCTTCTTGCGACAGGGTGACGGAGTTGACCGCTCCGGCAACGCCGCCCATGCCGCAGGAGATGTTGGCTCCTTCCAAAGCAGGGCCGGCGGCAGTAGAGGCGGCCAGCAAGCGGCCCCCACAGGAAAAGACTATTTCGCCGTTGGTGCCTAAATCCACTAAGACCGACGGCTCGTGCCTTTCCGCCAAGCCGCAGGACAGCACGCCGCCTAAAATGTCGCTTCCGATAAAGGCGGAAGCAGAGGGAAGCGCAATAATTTCCTGCACGGGGATGCCCGTTTCACTGCCCGTTAGGCGCTGCGTGTCCGTAAACGCAGGCGTAAAGGGGTAGGCGCCCATGCCCTCTGGCGAGACGCCGCAAAAAAGGTGGAGCATGGTCGGGTTGCCCGCCACCGTAAGGGTGTGGATTTGTTTATCATGAATCTCCGCCGAAAGAGTTGATAAAAGGGCGGCCGTTTCTTTGCGGATAAGCCCAGTCAGGTCGCCTAGATGCCCGTTTCGGCAGGCTAAGATGCGGTTGATGACATCGGCGCCGAACCGCTGCTGCGGGTTTAGGGACGAGCAGGTTTTGAGGGTTTCCCCCGTCTGCCGATCCACTAAAGCGGCGGCCAATGTGGTTGTGCCGATGTCGAGAGCAACGCCGTAGCGCTCTTCCAAGGAAAAATTGGCCCTTTCTCCGGGCGCATCCTGCACGGCATGGGCGGTTAGCCCCTGCCCGGATACGAGTTTTGCGCGAATACGGGCAGGGCGGTCCGTGCAAAGGGCGCGGCAGGAAAGAATCTCCCCCCGCTCATCGGGCAGATACGGCTCAGCCGATGCGGAACGCAAGAATTCGCCTTCCAGCACCGTCACCTTGCACTTGCCGCAGGTTCCCCGTCCGCCGCAATCGGCGCGAAAGGGAATGCCCCGCTCTAAAAGCCAGTCGGACAGCCGCCTCCCGGCGGCGGAGGATGGAACATCTAAAATGATCTCCGGGGTCATTTGCTTCACCAGATTTACAGCCGGATCTTTTTGATCTCATCGGCGTAATACTGCACCAATTCAAATTTGGTGCCGGGCATTAAGCGATGGTCGGGGCAGGGCAAAAATCCGCCCATAGCCACCAAGCGCTTGATACGTTCGATTTCCGCGTCGACGGCGGCTTTGTCTTTCCGCAGCGCCGTTTTGTCCACAGCGCCAACACCAAGCATACCGGGGCCATAGGTTTTTCTTGCTTCTTCAAACT
>DUUG01000337.1 GCA_012841675.1 Clostridiales bacterium | reverse complement strand
TCGGGATGGCTTTCGTAAACAAAACCGTCACCCACGTCAATAATCAGGGTGTTATACCCCGTTTTCGCCAAATGGGCAACCACATCATCCCATACTTCTTCGTCCCAATGCAGTGTATCGCGGTAAATCGGTTCGCCGGGCAGGGAGGTACCTCTGTGGGATACGGGTCTGTCGGACCACATATTCGTGGAAAAATGAATTAGATACGACCAGATCATTTCTTTCATAACCGTGCCGCCTTTCCTATGTTTTTCGGATGTTTCGAATGTATTATAACATAAGGAACTTGGGAAAACAATGTAAAGAGGCGGCATGAAAGCAAGTATTAAAATTTACAAATAAACTGTTCCATCTTGGCAATAGTATGTTATAATATTCATAAGTGCAGTGCTGGGGACATGCTATACATCATGCAAAAGGGAGGAAAATCCGGTGAAAATGACGGGAAAACGCATAGTACATAGGAAAATCCCGCAAAGCGTATGGTTGAGGATCACTATGCTGGTGGGGATTCCTATGCTGGCTGTCTTTTTCCTTCTTTTGGCAGGGTGCCGTATGGAAAACCGGCCTGCCGAAACAACGCCGGCAATTTCAACTCCTGTAGAACGCCCTAATGCATCGCGAGAAGAACCGCTTGCCCGGCGGCCGGTATGGTCGCGGTCACTGTTTGTGAAAGACGACTATATATTTTTTGTACATCCCGCCACCAACCGCCTTATGCGGTATCATGTGACAAATGAAATTGGCGAAATTCTCTGGTCCCAACCGGTTTATGAATTCTTTTTCCTTTCGGGAAACAAGCTGTATGTGCGCAACTTAGACGATGGCTTTCTCTACTCTTTAGACACAGACGGGGAAAAAGTCGAGCGGCTCTTTTCCATACCCTTCGAGGATGGGCTTTTGCTGGGCGATGTAATGTATCTTCTGGCGCGGCCGGAGGGTGAAAGCGCCATTTTATACCAGTATGAGCCCAAACACGGCTTTTGGTCTATGTATATTCTGGAAGGAAGCCATCAATGGGACACGGATGCGGCCGTATTTGGAAACGGTATCCTCTATTATGTTCAGGAAACCGCGGGGCGGGAATCGGTCATAGCCCGTACGCTGGATACGGGACAAAAGGTGGAAGCCTACCAGGCGTTGTATCCCGGCAAGGGTCAGCTGCATTCCCTTATTTGGCAGAATGGCGTGCTATATTTTATCGATGAGGGCAGCGGCTTGTGTGCTGTGGATGATACGGGAGAGGTATCCCGGCTTCCCACGGAAGGAAATCGAGTGCTGGCCGTTTTATCCGACGGAATTTTGCTTGGGAACTCTCAAAAAGCGCATGATTCTATTTTTTATGGAAATAAAGAAGGGCACGGAGTGGAGTTTTCTAGCGGGATTGTTCACGCCGGCTATGGGATGCGCGCCGTTATTTCCCGGCAGAACTCGGCGGGAAAAGAGCGTATTGCGCTTGTAAAATACCCTGAGGATGAAGAACAGGCCGTCTTAACCGGTTCGTTGGCTGTATTAAAGGTCGGGCAGCAACACGCATTGGCCATGTTCTACGATTGGGACGAGTATTTTCTCTTAAATTTATTAACCGGCGAGGCCGAGCGGCTGGCCGGAGATACAATAGAACCGACACACGTTACCATTAAGACATATCTGGAAGAAACCAGCAAAAACCAAACGCCCTATCAGGAGGAAGTGGACAAAGCGTCTCCCGCAACTTTGGCACAGCTTTATGCGGCTGCGTTCTGCCGAAACGACCGCTATACCATGAGCCGGCTGTCCTCCAACGGGGCAAAGCTGCCTCTGTTTTACCCTTGTTATGCAAAGGGATTTCGGCTTAGCAAGCTAGAGGAAACGGATAAGCGCTTCGTGTTTGCATTGGATTTAAGCGGATTTGCCTCTGCGGGGCATATTGCGCATCTGCCGCCGAATATGCAGCAGGCAAGGCTCGTTGTCACTCGGACCTCTGCCGGTTGGAAAGTAAACCTGGAATAATCTTAAAAGGGGAGGATGCCTTTGAAGGGGCGTTATGAAGATTTGATTGCCGCCGCCAAAGCGGCTATGGAGCGGGCGTATGCGCCCTATTCCGGCTTTAAGGTGGGGGCGGCACTGCGCACGGCATCGGGCCGGATTTTCACCGGCTGCAACGTGGAGAACGCTTCCTTTGGTGCAACGATCTGCGCCGAGCGGACGGCCGTTGTGAAGGCCGTTTCCGAGGGGGAGAAGGAGTTTGATGCCATTGCTATTGTCAGCAGCAGCGGAGAGGTAACACCCCCCTGCGGCATATGCCGGCAAGTGCTTGCCGAGTTTACAGAGGATATTCCTGTCATTATGGCGCAGGAAAACGGAGATGCAAAAATATACCCACTTTATACGGTTTTTCCGCAAGCAAAGCTGCCCTTTGAGGCCGAGGAATAGATACTGTTTACCGATAAAACGGAGACAAAAGTGCCCCTGCAAACAGTCGGGGGCATTGTTGTCTCCGTTTTTTGTAACCGGAAGGCTCGTGTCGAAAAACAGAAATAAATGGGAAATCACCTCCACATTTGCAAAAAGAGTTACAATTCGAATGGACAATGTGCACAAAACACAATAGAGAATTTCGGACAATCTAACGAAAATCAAGTAAAAAACGCAAAAAGGTTGACAAAACGGTAACAAAAAACTATACTGGTAACACGTAGATTGTAACTGGTTTGTAATCTAGGTAAAAATTCGATTACTAATAATACCCAGTTGCATGTGGAGGTATTATGGCACGAGGAAGCAAACGTTTGCTTACATTTGGCTTGATACTTGTTATGTCAGTTTTGATGGGAGTAAGCGCATTCGCCTCCCAGCTAGGTATCGGCAAGGTAACGGGAAGCAGTGTCAACGTAAGAGTGTTGCCTGCTCTCTCTGCCGCAAGGATTACACAGCTTACCAGAGGAACCGAGGTTCTGATTCTCAGCCAGAAGGACAAATGGTATGAGATTAGTATCAACGGTGAAATCGGATATATGTCTGCCGACTATGTTGCCAGACAGGCAGACAAAACAGGTGATTTTGGATACGGTATTACGGTAGAGTACACGCCGTTGTATTCCAAGCCGGATATGGATTTTGAAACCGACTATACCCTTGACCAAGGGAGCGGAATGAAGATTCTAGGCACGGAAAAAGGATGGTTCGCTGTACAGATCGGAGCGAAAAAAGGCTATCTGCCGGCGGACAGACTAGTACCTGCCAAGCCCACCGCCGAGATGATTGCTGTCTATGCTGCCCACTCGCCCAGCATGGTTATAGTGGAAACGGCGAAGAAGTATTTGGGCGTTCGTTACGTTTGGGGCGGGCAATCTCCCAGAGGATTTGACTGCTCGGGTCTTGTGCAGTACGTTTATAAGGAAGGCTTAAACTATACCTTT
>DUUG01000336.1 GCA_012841675.1 Clostridiales bacterium | reverse complement strand
GCCGGCGCAGTGTAATCTCCGCCTGCGGCGGCATAGGCTTTTTCTTCGATCAAACGGGCGAGCATCATTCCGCCCAGAGGGCCCTCGGGAAAAACGGCCGCATCCACAGGCACTATAAGCGCCGAGTTGGCGTTGGGCCCGCTTCGAGCATGGTCGCTCATGCCGTTGACCACAACGCCGCCCTTTTCGCTGGCCGCGGCGACCACTGTGCCGCCGGGGCACATGCAAAAGGAATAGCAGGAGCGACCTTTATTTTTGTAGGTAAGCGAATACTCCGCCGGGGCAAGCAGCGGATGCCCTGCAAATTCTCCGTAGACCGCTTTGTCGATATCGGCCTGCGTATGCTCAATCCGAACGCCCATGGCAAAGCTTTTGGGCAGAACGGTTATGCCAGACCGGGTCAGCATGGCGGCTGTGTCCCGGGCGCTGTGTCCGATGGCCAAAATCAGCCGGTCGCAGGGGAATTCCTCGCCGTTTGCGCGGATTTTTGTTAATTTTCCGTTTTTAACAAAGATTTCCTCCAGCTTCGTATAAAACAATACCGTGCCGCCGAGACGCTCAATTTCCCGCCGAATGGAACAAACGACGGGCTTTAGCTGATCCGTTCCGATATGGGGCTTGGCAGTGCGCAAAACTTCAGAAGGAGCGCCGTGGGCCACCAGCTCGTCTAATACGGCCTCGCAAAGGGGGTCGTTGATGCGGGTGGTCAGCTTGCCGTCCGAATAGGCGCCGGCGCCGCCTTCCCCAAATTGGATGTTGGAATCCTCAGAAAGGTTGCGGGTGGCCAGAAAGGAAGCAACCGAATGGTCGCGTTCCTCTAAAGGGCCGCCGCGCTCTAACACAAGCGGACGCTGCCCGGCCCGTGCCAACAGCAACGCGGCAAACAGCCCCGCCGGGCCAAGCCCCACCACAACGGGCCGCAGAGGAAGAACATCCAAGCGGCGGCCTTCCAGAAGGGAAGAGAGCGTGTAGGTTTTGTGCGGTCTAACATGGGGGTTTTGGAGCTTTTCCACCAAGGCATCTTCATTTTCGATGCCGGAAATACTCACAGACCAGACAAAGCGGGGCGGCTTTCGCCTGGTATCCACGGCACGGCGAAAAATTTGTGCCGAAACCCCCGCTTCTTGCGAAATGCCGCAGACGGAGAACGCCGCTGCAATGGCTTGCTCCTCTTCGGCGGTAAAGGGCAGGGATATATTGGAAACAAGAATGCTCAAACAGAATTCCTCCGAAAGTCGCGCAAAAAAACTTACGGCGCGGTAATGTCAAGATCGACCGTATAATCTCCCAAAACCTCGGCCTTTAACCCGCCTCGGACGGTAACGACCGCCGGGACAGTGACCACCGTGCCCGGCTTCGTTACGGAAATTTCGCTTAAATTGACCGTAACCTCCAAGTCGGACTCCTTCATGGCACGGAGCAAGTCACGGTTGCCCCGCAGGCGAACGGCAATCGCTTCATCTTGCATCTTGGCGACAAGCCCGTTAGGCAGTTCGCCTACGAAACGCACGTCACGCACACCGATGGTGTGCACCTCAATATTTTTGACAGTGACGGTAACGGTGGCGGTTGTCTGCTCAGACAGGCTTTTGAGACCGAGAACATCGACCGTTTTTTCCGTACGAAGAGTATTATCTTCACCGATGCCGTCCAGGTCAACGGTGCCGAGGTTGATATATTCGATATTGTCTAACAGGGATTTTGGGCCCATGACCGTGATGGAGCCGGGCAGAATGGTATACTCCACCTGCTCCGCCGTAAGTCCGCCGCCCGGCACGATGGTCACATGCAGGGGAAGCTCTCTTACGGCATTGATTTCCACGGAAAGGGTAAAGCTGTCTATTTCGCTTTGGGTGTAGCGAAGCTCCATCACCTTGCCCGAATGGTCGATAAACTCAATGGGGGCCGTGATTTCCAGGGATTCGGTTCTATTGGCAATGTTGGCCGAAACGCGGGCATAGGCAATGCGGGACACTTCCGTTCTGGCACCGCGCACGGTAATGGTTTCATCGGAGGCAATGTTGTGATCGCCTAAGCGATAGCCTTCCGCAGGGGTACCAAGCAGGGCGGGTCGAAGGGGGATCTGTATTTCGTCAATGACGTCTGCCACAACGGAGATGCGAAGGCGGTTGCGGTCTACCACGGTGATGCTTTCGTCCGGCGTGTTGACCGTGCAGAGAATCTGCGATTCCCCGTCTTCGGTGATCTGCGATACGTCGGCGATAATTTCCAAGTCGCTTTTGCGAAGCCCCATAAGGGCACTCCGCTTGCCGCGCAGTGTCACATCCACTGTTTGGTCTGTATTGCTGATAATGGAATACTTTTTCGTGGTAAGAAGTTCCGTTTCGCCCTTAATGGTAACTTTTACATCATGGAAGGGGATGGTGACATCGGGATTAATGCGGTCCATGATGATAAACCAGAGGACAATAGACAAAACAACGGCCAGAAGCTTATTTAAAACGTCGTGTTTTTTTAGCCAGTCTCTCATTTTTTCTGCGTCCTCCAAAATTTCAGCAGGCTAAGTTTTTTCTTCGGCGTGTCTTCGGCTCGAACAAGCTCTTTTGTCAGAAGCGTGCGCATGGTGTCTAAGGACAGATGGCGCTTTAGCATGCCGCCAACGGCGATAGAAATAGAGCCCGTTTCCTCGGAAACAATAACGGCGATGGCGTCGGTGGTTTCGCTGATGCCGACACCGGCACGGTGGCGCATGCCCAGTTCACGGCTCAGATTTTTATTGGTGGAAAGGGGAAGCATACAGCCGGCCGCCGCGATTTTATTGCCTCGAATCACTACGGCGCCGTCATGCAGAGGTGCCCTGTCGAAAAAGATGTTTTTTAACAGCTCGCCAGACAATTCCGCCTGCAAAATGGTTCCCGTTTTCATATATTCGCCCAGCTTCGTTTCTCGTTCAACCACAATCAGGGTGCCGGTTTTCGTTTTTGCCATAAAATCGGAAATGTCCACGATGGTGGCAATGGCGCGAAGGGTTTCCGCCGTATCTCCTTCTTTTTCACCGTTAAACAGGGACGGAAGGCGGCTTCGGCCGACGGAATCCAGCATTCGTCTTAGCTCCGGCTGGAACAGGACGACAAGTGCCAAAATTCCGATTTGCATGGTTTGCGAAAGCAGGTAGTACAGCATGTTTAGCTGGAATATGCCAACAAGCTGCGTTACTAGAATAAAGATCAAAACGCCCTTTAAAACCTGTCCGGCGCTGGATTCACGGATCAACTGCATCAGCTTGTAAAGTAGAAAGCTGACAAGCAAAATATCCAGACCGTCCCACCAGCGGATGACGCTCAGATTGTTTTTGATCACCGTGAACAAATGCTCCATGCACATCCCTGCCTTTAGTCCCCGTGGAGCGGAGGAGTTGCTTTATCTATAAAATCAGCCGATGATGATTCTACATCCAAAAAACAGATATATCTGATTTTACTGTATTCTATTGTAACACAAAAACGCCCGTATGAAAATACTTTTCTCCATACAGGCGCTCGTTTGCAGAAATCTTAATTTTAGAATGACCAAATCCCCATGTATTATGCAAAAAGAGTTTGATTTAAAGCACGGGCCAGTTGATCTATGTGTTTCTCCGTATTAAATATGCCCGGGCTGGCCCGCAAAGTACCCGTTTCCAGCGTGCCTGCCGACTCATGGGCTAAAGGCGCGCAGTGCAATCCTGCCCTTAGGGCAAAACCCCGTGCGGCCAGTCGCTCATTCCATAGCTCACAGTCCATATGGGGAGAACGGAAGGAGAGAACGCCTGTTTCCGGCCCTGTTTCTGGCGCAAACACCTCGACATGAGGGATTTCCGACAAGTGTTCGGCAAGCCGTGCGGTAAGTTTCTTTTCATGCTCTAAAATGGTGTGGCGGCGCTTGGCAACATATCGAAGCCCTTCCAAAAGCCCGGCAATCCCCGGAAGGTTTTGCGTT
>DUUG01000335.1 GCA_012841675.1 Clostridiales bacterium | reverse complement strand
CACAGCCCACAGCCACCGCCTGCAAACTTGTCATGGTTTCATTCATCAATACCAAGAACAAAACCATGGCAATCGCCCCGGAGGCGTTACAAACCGGCGAAGAAACAGACAGTTCCAGGTAGCGAAGCCCTGCATATCCCAGCACCATGGCAAAAATATACATTAGGGAGATGGGCAGATATGTAATCAGGTGGGAAATGGAATATGCCTTGTCTACCGTTAAAAGCTGGATGATGGCATGAAGGCCCATGACAAATCCAACGGCAATCACCAGTTTCCAGTGGCTATAAATATCCTCCCTTTCGGAACCCATTTTGGAGAATAAATCGGAACCGCCCCAAGCAAACACAGTCAAAAGCGCAAAAATAAACCAACTGTTCAAAACTCTCTTTCCCCTTCAATAAAAAAATACACACTAGGAAATTATATCACGACCATCCCATCTGCGCAATGTTTTTTTGAATCGTCTTTTCATCCAAAGCGGTTTTCGAAACATTTTCTTGCTGTTTGACGAGTTTTGTGGTATTCTATAGTATCGGTTAGGATGCAACCTGTTAAGGAGGCGTAATTATGGAAAAACAATATCATATTGCTTTGTCTCCCGGTCAAGTGGGTCGATATGCTCTTTTGCCCGGCGATCCCGGCCGATGTGAAGTCATTGCCTCCCGGCTGCAATCTTCGAAAAAGATTGCCTATAACAGGGAGTTTTGCACCTATGCCGGCTATTTGGATGATACGCTGATTTGCGTCACCTCCACAGGCATCGGCGGCCCTTCTGCCGCTATTGCCATGGAAGAGCTATGCAATCTGGGAGTGGATACCTTTATCCGCGTCGGCACCTGCGGCGGCATTGCTTTGCCTGTAAAAAGCGGCGATTTGGTTATCGCCACGGGGGCTATTCGGCAGGAAGGCACAAGCCACGAGTATTTGCCCGCCAGTTTCCCTGCCGTTGCTTCCTATCCGGTTGTGGAAGCGCTTGTTACTAGTGCCAGAGAAAAGGGACTTCCCTACCATACAGGCGTTGTCCAGTGCAAGGATTCTTTTTACGGCCAGCATAGCCCCTCCCGTATGCCCGTTGCGGATAAGCTTTTGTCCCAATGGGAGGCCTGGAAAAAAAGCGGCGTTTTGGCAAGCGAGATGGAGTCTGCCGCTCTGTTTTGCTGTGCTGCGGCCCGCGGCGTTCGCTGCGGCAGCATTTTTTCCGTTATTTGGAACCAAGAGAGAAAAGCCCTAGGGTATGACGAGCCCGACCACCACAGCACCGACCTTGCCATTGACACGGCTGTGGCGGCGCTACGCCTTTTAATTGCCGCTGATAAACAAACAGGGTAAGCCCTGATTCTTAACTTTTAGAGAGGACATGATATTTTGCTCCGCAATGACCTTAGAAATATTGCTATTATCGCCCACGTTGACCACGGGAAAACCACCCTTGTGGATGAAATGCTCAAGCAGGGCGGCGCTTTCCGTGAAAACCAAAATGTTGTCGACCGCGTAATGGATTCCGGCGATCTTGAAAGAGAGCGCGGCATTACGATTCTTTCCAAAAACACCGCTATTACGTATAATGATGTGAAACTGAATATTGTAGATACACCGGGACACGCCGACTTCGGCGGCGAGGTGGAACGAGTTTTGCAGATGGTCAACGGCGTTCTTTTGCTTGTAGACGCTTACGAAGGCCCCATGCCCCAGACGCGTTTTGTTTTACAGCGTGCGTTGGAGCTTGGCCTAAAAATCGTCATCGTCGTCAATAAGATTGACCGGCCCGATGCCAGGCCGCATGAGGTGGTCGACGAAGTGCTGGAGCTTCTGCTCGACTTGGACGCAACGGAAGAACAGCTGGATTCCCCCGTTGTGTTCGCTTCCGCCCGAAACGGCTTTGCCTCCTTGTCCCCTGACCGGCATGACGGTACGCTAAAACCGCTGTTTGATGCGATTTTGTCCCACGTGCCGGCACCCAAGGGAGATGAAAGTGCCCCGCTGCAGATGCTTGTTTCCTCTATTGACTACAATGATTATGTGGGCCGCATTGCCATTGGCCGTATTGCCAACGGCACCATTACCCAAGGGCAAGAAATTCTTCTCACAGATTATCACAATGACACGCAAATTAAAGCCAAAGCGACAAACCTCTACGGCTTTTCCGGCTTGACCCGCGTGCCCATGGAAAAAGCCTATCCGGGCGATATTATCGCTCTGTCTGGCATCGAATCGGTAAACATCGGCAATACCATCTGCGACCCGCTGTCCCCTTCCCCCCTGCCCTTTACGAAGATTTCCGAGCCGACGGTGGAAATGACCTTTATGGTAAACGACAGTCCCATGGCCGGCAAAGAAGGCAAATACGTGACTTCGCGGAATCTCCGCGACCGTTTGTTCCGTGAGCTACTAAAGGACGTTTCCCTCAAGGTGGAAGAAACCGATTCGACGGATGCGTTCCGTGTCCTCGGTCGGGGCGAAATGCACCTTGCCATTCTAATCGAAACCATGCGCCGCGAGGGGTACGAGTTTCAGGTGGGCGCCCCCAGAGTTCTCTTCCGGAAAGATGAAAACGGCAACACATTAGAGCCCTTTGAAGAAGTCGTTGTAGACCTTCCGGAATCGGCTGTGGGCGTTGTGATGGAAAAGCTGGGAAACCGCAAGGGCGAGCTTTTAAAAATGACGCCCGTCGGCTCCCGCATGCGGCTTGAGTTTCTGATTCCGTCCCGCGGTTTGTTTGGCTATCGCAGCGAGTTTTTAACCGATACCCGGGGAGAAGGCATTATAAACACCATTTTTCACGGCTACATGCCCGCCAAGGCCGATATTCCCCGCCGGACAACCGGCTCGCTCGTATCTTATGAGTCGGGCGAGGCCATTACCTACGGCCTGTATCACGCCCAGGAGCGCGGATCCCTCTTTATCGATCCGGGAACGCCCGTCTATGCCGGCATGGTGGTTGGCAGCTCCAACAGGGGCGAGGATGTCGTGATCAACGTCTGCAAGCGCAAGCATGTGACCAATATCCGCGCCGCCGGCAGCGACGATGCGCTTCGCCTGATTCCCTATCGTAAGATGAGCCTAGAACAGTGTCTTGAATTTTTGTCGGAGGACGAGCTTTTAGAGGTTACGCCGAAATCCCTGCGGATTCGAAAAGTGGAGCTGGATCATGGAGCTCGCGCCGCCGCATTAAAAAAGAAAAGTGCGAAATAGCTGCTGCAATTTTTCTAACAAAATCGGACTACTGCCGGCTGGTGGCCGGACATAAGGAGGAGTGCATATGCCTTTTTACACATTTGTTTGCAATTCCTGCGGCAAAAAGTTTGAGGTTCGCTGTACCATTGCCGAAAAGGACAGCGGCTCTGTTGTCTGTCCCGGCTGTGGCGCCAACGAGCTAGACCGAATTTTCGAAGGCTTTTCGGTTATTATGGGCAATAGCGGCTGTGAAAGCAAGTGTCCTGCCAAAACCGGCGGCTGCCCATCCCAAAGCGGCGGCTGCGGCGGCTGTTGCGGACGCTAAAGATTTACACATAAAGCCCGACCCTTGTTGGGCTTTTGCCTTACCGTTTATAAGGAGAGATTACATGCAATCTATTGCTTCTAAAATCGACCACACATTGTTAAAGCCCGATGCTACCCCTGCCCAGATCGAATCCCTTTGTAAAGAAGCCCTGTCCTTTGGCACGGCTTCCGTCTGCGTAAACCCCATCTATGTGCCTTTATGCCACCGCCTCCTTGCAAACAGTTCGGTGAAGGTATGTACGGTGGTGGGTTTTCCTTTAGGCGCGTCCACAAGCAAAAGCAAGGCTTTCGAAGCGGCGGAAGCCGTTTCCCTTGGCGCTTCGGAAATTGACATGGTGATTTCCGTTGCATCGGCCAAGGCCGGAGACAAAAATGCCCTTGTTGACGACATCAAAGCCGTTGAAGAGGCTTCTTCCGGGGCCATTGTCAAAGTCATACTGGAGGCTTGCCTTTTGACCGATGCGGAAAAGGTTTTGGTCTGTGAAGCCGCTTTAGAAGCAGGGGCACACTTTGTAAAAACCTCCACCGGGTTTTCCACCGGGGGCGCGACAGTGGCCGATGTGGCGCTGTTTCGCTCGGTAGTGGGCGACAAGATGCAGATTAAGGCCGCCGGCGGCATCCGAACGTATGACAACGCACTGGCAATGCTTTCTGCCGGTGCCGACCGGTTAGGCGCATCGGCTACCGCCTTGATTTTGGCGGAGGAAAGCCGCCGGGCAGGACGAATTTAAGAACGCTTTCGGGCAGACACCGTTTCACCCCCTCATTCGTATAATGAATGAGGGGGTGATATAAGCATGGATCTGTTCACGCCCGAAGCACACACGATCTCCAAAACCTTTTTGTCCGGTCAAACACCCGTGCTGCGCGTATCACTCTGTTCGCCGGCACTTTCTGGTGAGCTGGCCGGTCCCTTTAACCGTTATAATGAGGCGCTGACAAAGGCCCTTTACCACCGGGCCGAAACCACGCTTTTTTCACTGGCCGAAAAAGATCTGCAAGCGGCCTTGTGGGAAGAGCGGCCGTTTGTTTGTCACACTCTTCGCTCTGATTTTCGGCTATATTTGACAACCCCGACTCATATGAGCCTATATACGGAAACGTATTCGTATTCCGGCGGCGTCCATGGCCACATTACCGCTTCGGCGCAAACTTGGGACATCCGACAGGGGCTTTTGCTTCCTCTGTCCGATTTGTTTTCGCCCGGTTATGCCTGGGAAGGCAGGCTGATTGCTGCTATTACGGCAGAAGCAAAGCGGCGTGAACGGCAAAACATGGCGGAATATTATCCTGATTTGACCACAAGAATCCGAACGTATTTCGATCCGCGCCGCTATTATGTGACGGATTCCACCTTGACCGTTTTTTATCCGTTGTATGCGTTGGCTCCGTATGAGACAGGGATCCCGATGTTTTCCATTCCTTTCCGTCGTTTCGGAAAGAATTTTCTTTTATCCTCGGCATCAAATTAACCGGGCTGTGAATTTGCAAGCTACACCCCCCAAGTTAGGCAGTTTTATCTGCGCCTAACGCGGGGGGTGTTTTTGTATATTCTTACACAAAAAGGGGGGCTTTGCCATGTGCAACACCCCCAGAAAACTAGGATGTCAAGACCGCTTCTAGCCTTGCGCTCCTTTTCATGCAAGATACCCATATGGGCGGGCTGGCTTTTTTCTCCGGTTTCATGTACAATGGTACCAAAGGTGTTGTCCCGAAATGTGCCCTACTCTGCGGGACCAATTCCCCCAAATTATAAGGAGGATTTGAATGAAACTAAAGTACCACAAAAAACCCCTTGCATTATCTCCGATTTTGCAAAAGTACTCCGTTCGCTACACGTACAAAGAGGCGCTGGCCCTCTCTGATTTGCCCGGCGAGCTGCGTGACTTTCTGGAAAAAGGAAAGAAACCGGACTTTTCCGCCCCGTCCGAGCTTCCCTTTGGGGTTGAGGCTAAGGATGTCAACCATGCATTTGTCGAAAATGGTGTGACTTGGATTGGAACAAACGTCGGCGCCTGGCGGGTAGATCCGTCCGCTTACGAGAAAGATAGGTTCATGTTCTTCGGCGTCCACAAATACATGGATGAGCCAGAAGTTCTTTTCCTTTGCTCTGACAAAGAAGGCGGCGCATGGCTGGCATCTAAAAACCAAGTTGTGCATGTTGTGTTTCTAAACCTTACTTACCGTCAGAAGGCAGACTACTTTGACGAGCTTACTTTCAAATATATTTCCCGCCGGGGCATGACGGTTCGCGCCAAACCCGACAAAAACGGCGTCTACAAAGGCTGCTGTTCCGACAACGACGGGCTTTGGACCTCCATGGTCGCTGCGGCACTTTGCTTCCGCTACGCCGTTACCGGAGAGGAAACGGCCCGCCGCCGCGCCACAGAATGCGTAGAAAACATGCTGCTTCTGGCCACCATATCCGGCCGCAAGGGATATGTGGATGCAAAAGTTCGCTATTCCGAGCCGAATTCCAACCGCATGAGCGAAAAATACTTGCTCAAAGGCCGGCCTGACGTGCGCACCATCCCCGAAGGCGGACCCTGCGGCATGCAAACGGGCTATGCCGGCCCTGCCAACCCGGAAGACTGGGCCACCGAAGGGGAACCTGAGCTGGTTCGCCGCCGCATCCAAGGCTTTATCGCCCGCTCCTACCATGTAGACAGCGAGGATGACCCCGTTCCGTACAGCGACGGCACCTTCTTCCGCAAGGTGCGCAACAAAGAGGGCAAGCTTGTTTCCATTGCCCAATCTCTGAAAACCGACGACCCGGTGGATATCGACTTTACCACTGAGATTGACTCCTCCCTGCCCGTGCCTGACCGGCTGGCCCGCCACTATCGCAACGTTATCAATCCCAAGACGGGCAAGGGCTTCGGCGACGATGAAATTATCTACAAAGCCGATACGAGCACGGACGAGCTAATCGGGCATTTCTACGCCTACGCCATTGCCTACAAAATCCTCTGCACCGGCGAAAACGCCGATTTAGAGCTGGCGCAAATCTTCAAGGATGTCATGAACGATATTGCTATCCATCTGGTGGAGAACGATTACTGCTTTACCGATGCAGGCGGTCAAGCCACCTCCTGGGGCAAGATGAATCCCGAGTATTTTACCAATCCGTATGCCTTTGAGGACTGCACGCTGAACTCCCTCGTTTTGCTTTCCGGCTTTAAAACGGCAGCCTACATCACAGGCGACCCCCGTTGGGAGGCAGAGTATCGCAAGCTGGCCTTG
>DUUG01000334.1 GCA_012841675.1 Clostridiales bacterium | reverse complement strand
GGCCCTTTCGGCTTTGCAGCAGCAGGGCATTCCCGTTTTGTTCCTGGATGAAACGCCCTCCTATGCCTTAACCGGCCGCACCTTGACAAATGCACAGAATGAATTTAGGGCAAGCTCCCTGGATGAGATTTTAAATATGCTGCAAAAAATGCCTATGAGCTTGCAAACTGTTACCGATGCAAGGCTTGTGAAGGCAAAATTCCTTTCCGAAAACCGAGAAATCTGGTTTATCCAGAACCTTTCTGAAGCCGACGCTGCCGTTGCGCTAAACCATGCCGCCTATACCTCCGCCGAAATTTGGGACCCCTCCACCGGGTCAGTTTCGGAGGAAGCCATGGGCCATGGTATCCGCATCCCCGCTTTACGCGGCGTCTTTGTTGTATTTCACACCATATAAAGGAGTGTTATTATGTCAAAACTTCGCATAGGCGTGTTCGGAGCCGGCCGCGGCAAAACCATGATGTCCGTTCTCGCCAAGCATCCGGACGCCACCCTTGTAGCCGTCTGCGACAAGCATACTTCTCTTTTAGAGGAAGTCCGCGCCATGGCCGAACGGCACGGGCTGGATGTGGCTTTGTATGAAGATTTTGACGCCTTTTTCCAACATGACATGGACGCCGTTGTCCTTGCCAACTACGCCAACGAGCATGCGCCCTATGCCATTTCCTTCCTTCGCTCCGGCCGGCACGTTTTAAGCGAGGTGCTCCCCTGTGAAACTATGGCCCAGGCGGTGGAGCTGATTGAAGCGGTGGAGGAGTCGGGCAAAGTCTACGCCTACGCCGAAAACTACTGCTACATGCAGCAAACCTTTGAAATGTGGCGCCGGTATGAAAACGGGGATGTGGGCGAGGTGCAGTACGCCGAGGGAGAATACATACACGACTGTTCCTCCCGCTGGCCCCACCTGACCTGGAACGACCCCAACCACTGGCGGAACCGCATGTTCTCCACCTTCTACTGTACGCATAGCCTTGGCCCCATCCTTGCCATGACCAGGCGCCGCCCCGTGCAGGTGGTGGGCTTTGAAACGCCGCCCCATCCGGGGATGGTGGCCCTTGGGTGCCAATCGGGCATTGCCGGCGGTGCGGTGGAGATGGTGACACTGGACAACGGCGCCGTTGTAAAAAGCATACACGGCACCCTAAAGCGCGAACCGAGCAGCGTCAACTTCCAGCTTTACGGGCTGACCGGCATGATGGAAACGGCCCGGTTTGACCGCACTAAGCTGACGGTTTACAAAGAAGGCGAAAACTTCTGCGAAGGCCAGTTGGATGAATACGCCCCCTCCCCCTTTATCGCCTCAGACTTAATGCATAAGATCGGTGTAAAGGGGCATAGCGGAAGCGACTTTTTTGCCACGCACTTTTTTATTGAAAAAATCCTTGGCCGGCCCGACGGCGAGAAATATAGTATTGATGTTTACAGCGCCGTTGACATGGGTATCTGCGGCATTTTGGCCTACCGCTCCGTTTTAAACGGGAACGCGCCTGTGCGCGTGCCGAATCTGCGCAATAAAGAAGAGCGGGATGCCTACCGGAATGACCACGCCTGCACCAATCCCGCCGTTGCCAAAGAACAGCTTCTGCCGCTGACTCCCCATACAATGCCGGAAATTCCGCCCGAAATGGCCGCAAAAGCCGCCCGCGTGCCAAGAGATTAAAAAAGAAGACGGGAAAGCTAAGCTTT
>DUUG01000333.1 GCA_012841675.1 Clostridiales bacterium | reverse complement strand
GAAGACAAGGAAATGATGATCAACTATGTCCTGCCTTCCTACAAGCTGAACTACGGCGGCATCAACGCAGAGATCTGGGATCTGGTGGACGAGGGAATCATCTCCGGCGTTAGCTACGGTGGATTGACGCCCACTGCCGCTATTGAGCAGTTTGAACCGGAAATCCAGGCGGCTTTAGACGCTTTCTTTGACCAGTAAAACACAAAAAAGAGCGAACAGATTCTGTTCGCTCTTTTTTTTATGGGCTACTTTAGAAGGGAATCGGCTATCTGGTCTGCCAAAGCCAGCAAAGCCTTTTGTGCTTCGTCGTTGACAGAGGACTTTAACACCACCGGCGAAGCAATAAGCGTCATGTCGCGCATGGCGGAAAGCCGCTCTTCCATGACTTTCGCCGAGGCAGGCGCCCACGAGCCGTTGCCGATTAGTGCGACTTTCCGGTTTTGCACATGGAGTGCCGCCATGTCATGAAACAGCATTTCCATGGCAGGGTACAGCCCGTTGTTGTATGTCGGCGCGGCAAATACCAGGTGGCTGAAACGGAAGATGTCCGCAATCAAGTAGGAAACATGGGTTTTGGAAACATCATACATGCGCAAGCCGGTAATTCCGCGGTCAGAAAGCCTTGCCGCCACAATTTCAGCGGCCTTCTCTGTGTTGCCGTACATAGAGCCATAGGCCAGCAAAACGCCGTTCTGCTCCGGCTCATAAGCGCTCCACGTTTTATATAAGTCGATAAATCGGCCAATATCTTTCCGCCAAACAGGGCCGTGGAGGGGGCAAAGCAGGCTTACTTCCTTGTCCTTCACCTTTTCTAAAGCAAGCCTTACCTGCTGCCCATATTTGCCCACAATATTGGAATAATAGCGCCGGGCTTCGTTTAAATACACCTCGTCAAAGTCCACCTGGTCGGCAAAGAGATTGCCCGACAGGGCACCAAAGGAGCCGAAGGCGTCGGCAGAGAACAGAATTCCCTCGCTTTCCTCATAGCTAAACATGACTTCTGGCCAGTGCACCATAGGCGCCGTTATAAAGGTAAGGGTGCGGCGGCCTAGCGAAAGGGTATCTCCGTCTTTCACCTCTAGCAGGGTGGGAAGCTCGATACCGGGATAAAACTGCCGAATAAATTGAAAGGTTTTTGCGTTTCCCACCAGTGTTATATGGGGGAAGCGCCGGCTAAGCTCAACAATGCCGGCGCAGTGATCCGGCTCCATATGGTGGATTACCAGATAATCCACCGGCCGGCCGTTGCGCGCCGCATCTATATTTTCTAAAAAAGTCCGCAAAATGCTGGAATCCACCGTATCTAAAACGGCAATCCGTTCATCCGCCAGCAGATAACTGTTGTAGGAAACGCCGTTGGAAAGCGGAAACATGTTTTCAAACAGGGCAATTCTTCTGTCATTTCCGCCAACCCAAAACAGACCCTGGGACAACTGTTGCGTTGTATGCATACGATTCACTTCCTTTATGGTTTTCCTATACCGGTTGGCAAGCTCTGCCCCAAACCGTTAGTATAAAATGCTGCATTTTATACACTTTTTTTCTGCCAAAGCAGTGTCGCCGCAGGCCGGTGCGCAATGCTTGCTGTCAGCCGCTATGGCAAGGAGCCGGTCAAACAGACCGTCAATGGCCTTGCGCTCGTTATCGTCCATTTTCGAAAAATAGTCCTTTAGCGCACGGGCCATGTCCTCATACCGGGCGGCATACCCCCGGCAAGCAGCTTCGCCGCTTTCCGTCAACCGGTAGTACACTTCTTTTTTGTTTCCTTCGATGTGATAAGGTACAACTAGGCCCTTTGCTTCGAGCTTTTTGGCAAGTTGCGCAACAGCCCCGTTGGTAATGCCGAGATATTGGGACAGCTCGGTTGCCTTGGCATTCTGGTTCATTTGTATGCACTGGAGCAGGCTCATATCGGAATGGGTTAAAACGTGCTCCGTTCCGTAGGTGCGGGGCGTACGCGCATCGCACATGAGAACGTTCAGCGTTTGAAAAATTTTGGCCGTTAAATCTTGTCCTTGCATACTGCTTTCCCCATCCCTTCTATCCTGATGCCTGCCGATTTAAAGGTGCATATATTATATAGCACCTAAACAAAAAAAACAAGATTGTTTAGGTGCTATATAAAAATTATTCTGTTTCGGGTTCAAAAATGGAAAACCGGTGGGCAAAAGTCTGGCCAAGAGAAGTGTCCGGAGGCAAAACGCCGGAGAAAAGCTCCGTCAGCCCGGCACTGTTGGCAGCGGCCACACAAAAATCCGCCGGCTGGCCTTCCTTTTGGCGCAGGACAAAAATCCGCTGTCTGTCCTTGGAGAAAACAGGGGAGTACAGGGTTTCGCCCGGGGATGAAACGGCAATTTGCGCCGTTTTGCCCGACCACAAGGTAAACAGGCCGGCATTTTCCGCCGTTACGGCTACCATGCTTCCGTCGGCAGACAGATCCAACCCCGTCAACATACTGGTAGACGAGTGTTGTATGGAAAAGGTGAATGAAAACAGGTCCACTTGCAGAAGGGATATAAACGCATCATCCTCGTTTTTCAAAACGGGGATGAGCGCTTGCCCGCCTCCTGTGTAGATGTTTGCTTCCTCTTCCAGTAAAAAATTATGCTTTTTGGAAAGGGGCACGGGAGCGCCGTCTGTAATGGGCACCACAAACAGAGAGGCAGG
>DUUG01000332.1 GCA_012841675.1 Clostridiales bacterium | reverse complement strand
TGCCCCGTCGGCGCGCAGAGCCACAACGCCTTCCACCTTTATTGTAAACTCTGCCCGCAAAGCAAGCGCCGCATCAAACAGAGCCTTGTTTTGTTCCTCCGAAAATACACACTGGATAATGCCTGTTCTGTCGCGCAGGGTTACGAACACAAGCCCTCCCAGGTCCCGCCGCCGCTGGACCCATCCGCAAAGGGAAACCTTTTCCCCTGCATGTTCTGCCCGCAAAATGCCGCAAAAATGCGACCGCATACCTACTTTTACCTTTTCCATAATTGCCTCCGTCATTAGGCTAATGAGCCGATTCCATTTTTAACACAGTCTCTGCCAGTTCATCGGGACAAAGGGAAACGGGAACTTGCTCGCCCGTTTACATATTTTTCATCATGGCCGATTTTTCGTCCATTTCGTTGTCGCCGATTATAATGGTATTTTTTGCCTTCAACTTGTCAGCGTATTTCATCTGCGCCTTTAGCGACCTGCCTAACAGATCCCGCTGGGCGGAAATACCCAGCTGCCGCAGGCGGCAGACTAACACTTGCGCTGCCAGCCCCGCCCGGTCGCCAATAGAGCCGATAAAAATGCTCGGCCCCGGAGGGGCTTCTACCGTCTTGCCGCTTGCTTCTAAAACCATCAGAAGCCGCTCAATGCCGATGCCAAAGCCAAGCCCGGGTGTTGCCGGCCCGCCCAAGGTTTCCACCAGCTTATCATACCGTCCGCCGCCGCAAACCGTGGCTTGGGCGCCGATATTGCTGGCCACAAACTCAAACACTGTCTTAGTGTAGTAGTCTAGGCCGCGGACTATGCGGCTGTCTACCTTGTAGGCAATCCCCATAGCATCAAGACAGCACTGTAAATAGTCAAAATGCTCGGCGCATTCGTCGCAGAGATAGTCAATAGTCTTGGGTGCGTCCTTTGCAATGGCATGACAGTGGTCTTCCTTGCAGTCTAACAGGCGCAGGGGGTTTTTCTCCAACCGCTCTTTGCAATTTCTACACATGTCGTCTATTTGGGGGGCGAAATATTCCTTCAGTGCCGCATGGTACATGGGACGGCAGGCCGAGCAGCCGATAGAGTTAATGGAAACCGTCAGCCCGTCAATGCCCAGCCGGCGCAGGAATGTGTCGGCCAAAGCAATGACCTCGGCATCCGCCTCCGGCGAAGCACTTCCAAAACACTCGACGCCAAACTGGTGGTGCTCTCTTAGGCGTCCGGCCTGGGGTCGCTCATACCGGAATACCGGGGCGATATAGTACACCTTTAAAGGCAGCGTGCCGGCGTACAGCCCATTTTCTACCACACTGCGCACAACAGATGCCGTTCCTTCCGGCCGAAGGGTAATGGAGCGACCGCCTTTGTCTAAAAAGGTGTACATCTCCTTCTGCACTATGTCCGTTGTGTCGCCGACGCCGCGAAGAAACAGCTCTGTATGCTCAAAGGCGGGAAAGCGAATCTCCGAAAAACCAAAATGGCGCGTCGTATCGCGGATGATCTGCTCCACGTGGTGCCACAAATACACCTGATCGGGTAAAACGTCTTTTGTGCCCTTGGGAATTTGGATTTTCTGCATTGCTTTCTCTCCTTTGTAGCTCCTGTGTATCTTACAGGTCATGAATGGCCGATAGTGGGGCCAAGCCCTCTTTTTGCCGTATAGCGGCTTCTTCCAATATGGCCCGGGCGTTGCCCGTTCCCACACGGTGCGCGCCGGCTTCTATTAGAGCAAGCACCTGATCCAACGTACGAACGCCACCGGCGGCCTTGATTTTCACCGGTTCCGGCGTATATTCCACTAGCAGGCGGATCTCCTCGGGTGTGACTGTTTCGGTGCCGTATCCCGTGGCGTTGCATACATAGGCAGCACCGATCCGACCGACCATGCGGCAGGCCATCCGCTTATATTTTTC